>NZ_DAINST010000012.1:960-46391 GCF_036741115.1 Dietzia sp. | reverse complement strand
CCGAGTCGCTTCGCGCGGAGTACGCGGAGACCGAGATCGAGTTCACCACCGTCTTCCCGAACATCGCACACACCGAGCTCGGCAAGGGCGTGTCGGGAATCAAGCTCGTGCCGAAGAGCACTCCCGAGCAGATCGCCGAAGCGATTATCGGTGCCATCGAGCGTCCTCGCCCCTACGTACACATTCCACGGGGCACGGCGATCCTCAATGCCCTGTCGCTCGCGGCCCCTCCGCGAGTACGGGATGCCGCATTCGCGCTCTTGGGTGCGGACCATGCGATGACCGACATCGACGAGAACGAGCGCAAGGACTACGAAAATCGGCTCGAGGAGCTCAAGTAGGACTGAGAATGCCGCCGGGCATTGATTGGGCAGCGCGGCGATGACGAGGAAATCGCGGCGTGGCGACATCTGCCGCGCGGCCATCGCACTGGCCGCAGCCGGCGGGAACCACGCAGTGACCCACCAGGGAATCGACGTGTACCTCGAAATTCCCCGCGGCTCGACGTCGTACTACTACAGGAGTCGAGCCGAGCTCATCGCCGCCGTCGCCCAGCACCTCGCGGAGGAGTCGCGGGCCGAGTTCTCCAGGACCCTCGTGAACGCGGCCGAGGTGGTGGAGGGGCGGGAGTCGCGCAGCTCCGCCGTCATCGGCGAGTACACGGAGCGGCTCGCTACCGAGAGGCGCGAGGAGTGCAGGGCTCGGATAGCGCTGCTGCTCGACCCAGACTGCGGCGACGAGCAGCGCGAGGCGCTCGCCACCTGTCTGTTCTCGCGGGGGGCCGCCGTGGAGCTATGTGCCGCGCGCGGGGAATCTGACCCCGATCGCGCCGCGACCGCGCTACTCGACGGGCTCGAGGGGCGGATCGCCCGGCTTCCGCTCTTCGCGTCGGGTAAACAGGCCGCGCCCGGCCCCGGGCGACATGCCGAGGCCGGGCGCGGAAGGGCGCGTAATGACGTCGCTACTCGGAGATGTGCAGCTCAGGGCGACCCGAGGGCACGGCCGCGGTGGCGCGGGTGTGCAGCTTCTGGCCGGGCACAGTGTTCTTGTCCGTGACACGGACCTCGGCCTTCCACTCGTCTTTCGTGACCGTGACGCCGACGAAGCCGCGCTGGGCATTGCCGAACTTGAACGCCGGACTGAGCTTCTTGTAACCCTGGTTGGCGGCGTCGTTGTCCTCGCCGTCCTTGCCCGAGGCGATCGACGTACCGGCGAACTCGACGCCCACGGCCGGGGAATCGTCCTGGTAATCGCGGCGCAGCTCGGAGAACGCGTTGCGGTGGATGTCGCCGACCATCGAGACGAGGTTCTTTGCTCCGCGCTCCTTCGCCCCGTCGAGGATGCGGTGGCGGGAGGCCTCATATCCGCTCCACCCGTCCATGGAGACGTTGCGCTGCCCGTCCTTTTCGCGCGGCAGATCGGAGATCACGGTCTGGTGGGCGAGCACGTTCCACGCGGTGGGCGAGTCGGTGAGGCCGTCGAGGATCCACTTCTCCTGCTCGTCGCCCGTGATGGTCCGCGAGGGATCGGCCGTCTGCTCGTCCTGCGGGCTGTCCTTGTCCCCGTGGAGCTGGTCGGAACGGTACTGGCGGGTGTCGAGCACGGAGAAGCGCGCGAGGTCGCCGTAGTCGAAGCGGCGGAAGACCGTCATGTCCGGACCGGTAGGGGCAGTGACCCGTGTGGGAGTGTGCTCCCACCACACCTTGAACGCCTGGGCGCGGCGCAGGAGGAACTCGGCCGGGTCGTCGTTGTCCTGGGAGATTTGGCCTGCCCAGTTGTTGTCGACCTCGTGGTCGTCGAATGTGACGACCCACGGCGCAGCGGCGTGCGCCGCCTGCAGCGGGGCCTCGCTTTTGTATAGGCCGTAGCGGAGCCGGTACTGATCGAAGGTGTACGGCTCGGCGCGGACCTCGGGGGTGAGGTGCGACATGTCCCGGATGCCGTTGTCCTTGATCTCGGCCTCGTAGATGTAGTCGCCGAGGAAGAAGATCACGTCGTTGTCGCGCTGGATCATGTCCTCGTACGCATTGAAGTAGCCGTCGGTCCACGCCTGGCACGAGGCCCACGAGAAGGAGAGCTTGTCGAGGGAGGCGCCGACCGGCGCGCTCGTCTTGGTGCGGCCCACCGGGCTCTCCGCCCCGCCCGCGCGGAAGCGGTAGAAGTACTCGCGCCACGGCTGCAGGCCTTTGACGTCGACGTGCACGCTATGGGCGTCGACGGGGGTTGCGATCTCGGTGCCGTTGCCCACCACCTTCGCGAAGGCCTCGTCCTCGGCGATCTCCCACTCCACCGCGACCGGCACGAGCGGCATGCCGCCGCCGATCTCCAGCGGCCTGGGCGCGAGGCGGGTCCAGAGGATCACTGAATCGGGGAGGGGGTCGCCGGAGGCGACGCCGAGCGCGAAGGGGGCGTCGAGCTTGGGGCCCAGCGAGCCGAGGGAGCCGGAGGGGAGCGAGCTCTGCGCCGAGGCCGTGCCGCCGAGCATGGCGGGCGTGAACGCGACGGCCGACACCGCCGCAGTCCACGTGAGGAAGGAGCGGCGCGAGGTGCCTCGCGAAATGGTGATACTGGGAATGTCGATGCGAGGTTTGTCCATGGCTGCATTGCACTCGACACGGGATGCGCGGAAGAAAAGTCGAGGTTGTCCCGGCATTAATGGCAATCGTCGATTGCATGGCCGGGAGATAATCGCCTTCTTTATTCGCTCGCCCTGTCCGCTGGCCGATTCGCTCACCGAAGGGAATGCACCATGAACGCCACGCCAGAGCCCACGGGCCACTACACCGGCGGCCGGATCGGACCGTGGTCGGGAGACCCCGACTCCGGCGAGGTGGAGCTCCAGATGACGGCGGAGGAGGGGGCACCCTCGATGCCCATTCGGATCGACGAGTGCGTTGCGCCGGAACGCATCGCGGTGAGCGCGGGCGAGGGGGCCGAGACGTGGACGCTGCACGGCGAGGTGCGAGTGGATGCGTCCGGCGCCGAAGGCGGTGGCGGCGCCGGTTCAGTGCTTGCCCTGTCGCAGGAGATCTCGGACCCGGAGCAGGCCTCTGCTATCGGGCCGGGCTGGGAGTTCTACATCGACCGACTCGTCGCGGCGGAGACCGGGGGCGATCCCGCGGAGATCGATTTCGACGCCTACTACCCGGGGCAGGCGGATTACTATCGCGGGCTCCTGGGCTAGCGCGGCCGATGCGCCTGGGCGCGCGAGGCGAAGCCGCCCTCCGGGGTGAAGGGCGGCTCCGTCGTCATATGGGGGTTGTTGTGCTCGGCCGGGCCCGGCCGGACAATCAGGCCCGATCCGGCACGGCCGGCTACGGGATGTGGAGCGGGACGGGCGTGCGCTCGACAGCCGAGACGTCGGCGGCCCAGCGCAGTGGGCCCGCGCCCGGGGTCCATCCGGTGAGAAGCGCGGAGATCTTCGTGTCCATCTGTGCGCGCAGGCGGGCGAAGGAGTCGCGGTAGTCCTCGCCGACGTAACCGAGGAGCAACCACCAGGCCCAGGCGACGGCGCCGGCGTTGGCGATGAAGTCCGGGAGGACCGCCACGCCCTCGGTGGCGAGGTCGAGCTCCGCGTCCTCGGTGGTCGCGGCGTTGGCGGCCTCGACCACGATGGAGGCGCGGATGGACATGCAATTCTCCGTGGTGATCGCGTAGGACACGGCCGCCGGGATGAGCACGTCGCACGCCGTGCCGATGATCGACTCGCGGGGCAGCTCGACGACCCCGGCGGGCAGCCCGTCGCGGTCGATCTCGCCGAAGCGATTGCGGGTTTCGAGCAGCGCAGGGATGTCGAGCCCGGCGGGGGAGTAGAGCGTGCCGAGCGCGTCGGCGACGGCCACCACCCGCATCCCTGACTCGTGGAGGTAGAACGCGGCGCCGCCGCCCATCGTGCCGACGCCCTGGACGGCGACGGTGGTGTCGGCGACATTCCACCCGCGGACGCGCGCAGCGGCGAGCGCGGCCTGGGCCACGCCGTAGCCGCCGATCACGTCGCCCAGAAGTCCACCCGGAGCCGGCGCGTTGAGCCCGGCGCGGACGCGCGCCGTGGTCGCGGCCGGATCTACAGAGCGCTCGATCGCCGCGTGATACGACTGCGCCATCCCGAGGCGCGCGAACACGGTGTCGATGAGGTGCTGTGGCACGCCGAGGTCCTCGGCGGTGACCCAGTGGCGGTCGAGGAACGGGTGCATCGCCTCGCAAAAGCGGGTGAGCACGTCGAGGGCGCGGGGGTCCTTCGGGTCGAAATCGATTCCGCCCTTGGCGCCGCCGATGGGCAGATCGAACGCCGCCGTCTTGTTGGACATGCCGCGCGCCAGATCCTCTACTTCTGTGAGGGTGCAGCCGGCGCGCATCCGGGTCCCGCCCGTGGCCATTCCCTGCACGAGGGTGTCGACCACGAGGTGGCCGGTCGCGCCGGTGATCTCGTCGATCCACTGGATCCGCATGTACGGCTCGCGGCCGCGGCGCTCCGCAGTGGGGGTGGGCGCGGGGACCGTGGCGGTGTTCGCCGCGGGAATCGGTGCAGTGGCGGAAAAGGAAGTCCGGGGGACCGCCTGTGCCGCCGAGTTCGGGTTGATCGGCGTGAACGTCATCGTCCTTCGCCTCCTTGCTGGTTCGTCGCTCCGACGGACCTTCATGGGGTCCGCCCTCGTCTTCACAATGGCCCCTGACCAGCGCGGGGTCTACTTACCTTTGTTCCCCGTGAACGTTCATTTTTAATTGACGATCGCCTCATGTTCCGGGCGTGTCGGCGCGCGGCGCCGAGGAGCCTAGTGAGCCTATTGTCGAGGCATGGAGGTCTCGCTACATCGACTCAAGCTGCTCCGCGAACTGCGGTACCGCGGCACGGTCACGGCTGTCGCGGAGGCGCTGCACTACACGACCTCCGCTGTCTCCCAGCAGCTCTCGCTTCTCGAGCGCGAGTCAGGGGCCACCCTTTTCGAGCGCAGGGGCCGGCGCCTAGTGCTCACCGAGGCCGGCTCGCTGCTCGCCGACCATTCGGAGTCGATCCTCGAGGCCGTCGAGAGTGCGGGGAATGCGATCGAATCGCTACGCGACGGGATGACGGCGACACTCACCGCCGGCGTGTGGGCCTCCGTCGCCGCGGGCTTGCTCCCTCGCGGGCTCGAACTGCTCGCCGAGCGCTCGCCGGGCATCGAAGTCCGCTCCGTAGAACTCGCCCCCGAGGCGATCTCCGAGGCGGTCCGGGACGGGAGCCTCGACCTGTCCTTCATCATCGACTATTCGAACTACCCGATGCCCCGCTCCTCGCAGCTCGAACGTGTCGCCATCGCCGCCGAGCGCCTCTACGTAGCCGTGCCCGAGAATGCCGAGGTGGGAGAGGCACCGATCGCGCTGGCGGAGCTCGCGGGGCGCGAGTGGATCCTCGCGGACGCGCAATCGCATTTCGGCCGCGCCGTTCGCCTCGCATGCCGGGAGGCCGGCTTCGAACCGGACGTGCGCCACGCCGTGGGCGAGCAGTCGACGGCGCTGGCCCTTGTCGCGGCGGGGCTCGGGGTCACGCTCGTCTCCGATCTCGGCGCTTTCGTCCTGCCTGAGGGCGTGCGTCTCGTCCCGCTCGAGGAAAGGCTCGAGCGCAACCTCTCGGTCACTTTCCGTGCGCGCGATGCCGATAGGCCCTCTCTCCGCGCCTTCGTGAAGGTGATGTCCGAGGCTGCCATCGACGTGGGCCTCGCCCCGCCGCGCGGGACCACGAGTGTGTGACCTCGAGAACTCGGCGTGATGTTGGCAAGGGTAATAGAAGTGATTTGCATCACACATAGGGCGAAAAATCTGAACACTGGCTTGGAGTGCGTGGCGTGCTGTGGCGGTCGGGTCCGAGATGTGGGCAGAGGCTTGTAGTCGGCAAAAATCCCGCTGAGCGAATGAAAATCGCGGGCGAGCGGCGACAAAGGCTGCCTGCGCGAGATAAACATTCGGAAATCTCCGCAGTTCGGCAGGTCGGAAAACCTGTCCTATGGTCGGGGTTGTGCCGGAGCAGAAAGGTAATGATCTTTCCGGCCGACAAACGAACAGGTCCCGCAAGGGCGCCTGATTGGAGGTACTGGATTCCATGGCCAACTCGATGAAGCGCACTCGTACCGCATCCGTCGCCGCCGGTGTCGGCGCTATCGGCATCGGCGTCGCCCTCTTCGCGCCGGCCTTTGCCCAGGCCGCCGATGCGGCTGGGGAGCCGAGCACCAACCAGGCCGTGACGGCTGGCGAGAACGCGGATCCCGCTGTCGGCACCGACCCGACCGGTGAGAATGCCGGTCAGACCGGTGAGAATGCCGGTCAGACCGGTGAGAATGCCGGTCAGACCGGTGAGAATGCCGGTCAGACCGACGAGAACGCCGGTCAGACCGGCGACTCGCCGGCGGGCGAGAAGCCGTCCGAGGATCCCGAGCCGGGCTCGCTCGATGAGCTCCTCGCGAAGCTCAAGGCGCTCGGCCTCGACACCGCATCTGTCGAGGGCTCGCTCGAGAACCTCCCCGCGGGCTCGCTCGACAACATCGACACTTCCTCGCTGAGCGACCGTCTCCCGGATGCATCGGAGGACGAGCCGACCGAGCCCGAGGCCCCGGCCGGCGATACTGCCGGTCAGACCGAGGACGCGGCCTTCGCGGACACCGCCGCCGATGGCAAGACCACGGAGGACCCCAATGCGCCGAAGGATGAGGAGAAGAAGGGCGTTGTCGCCGACCTCATCAAGAAGCTCCAGGGCTACGGCATCGACACCTCTTCGCTCGAGTCGTCGCTGGAGAACGTCGACACCTCCTCGCTGGACTCGCTCTTCCCGTCGGACGAGGCCCCGACCGATGAGGAGCCGACCGATGAGGAGCCGTCCAAGAACGCTCCGGCCGACGGTGGCGAGGCCGAGCAGACCCCGGCCGCAGGCGACGCCACGGCGACCGCCGGCGCATAACTCACACCGATCGACGTCCCCCGAACGCGAGGGGATGCCGAGGTGAAGGCCACCGCGGCCACGAGGATCCGTCCTCGTGGCCGCGGTGCCTATTTATCTGGGGCGTCGACAGGTATGCCTTGAGCTCAGCGCGAGCCCGGGACGAATCCTCCGGACTTGTCGACGGCGGGACCGGGCGTCCGGCCAGCGGCATACCCGCGCAGGTGGTCGAGGAACTGAGCGGCGAGAGTGTCCCGCCAGCCGGTGACGTCCCCCGACATGTGCGGGCTCACGTGTGCGCCGGGGAGGGACCACAACGGGTCCCCGGAGGGAAGCGGCTCGGTCTCGAGCACGTCGAGATGGGCGGTCACGTGGCCAGAGGCGATGGCCGCCGTCAACGCCTGTTGGTCGACGAGCCCGCCGCGACCGACGTTGATCACGTGCGCGCCACCCGGCAGCGCCGCGATCTCGCCCTCGCGGAGCAGTCCGCGCGTGGCCTCGGTGAGCGGAGCGACCATGACGAGGTGGTCGACGTCGCCGACGTGCTCGGCGAGCCTCGCCGAGTCGACGACCTCGCCGAAATCGGGATCGCCCGAGCGGGGCGTCCTGCCCGCCCCGCGCACCTCGAGGCCCACGGCGCGGAGCAGGCGCGCGATCGCGCGGCCGATCCCGCCCGTGCCCACGACGAGCGCGCGCCTACCTGCGACCCGCGTGGTCTCGCGCCAGCGCCATTCGCCCGAGCGCTGGAGCGCTTCGGTCTCGTGGAGCAATTTATCGTGCGCGAGGACGCAAGCCAGCACGTACTCGGCGATAGGGCCGTCGAAGACCCCGCGCGCATTGGTGAGAAGCACGGGCGAATCGCGGAGCTCGTCGAACAGAATCTTGTCCACCCCGGCCGCCGCGACGTGCACCCAGCGCAGCGCGTCCGCCGCGCCCCATACGGGCTCGAGCGCTCCGGAGAAAATGTCCCAGACAAGGAGAACGTCCGCTCCGGGGAGTGCGGCGCCGAGCGTCTCTGCGGTGGCGATGCGCACATCCGCGATCTCCTCGATCGCGGAGAGGTTGCCGGGTGGTTCGACGCCGTCCCGCGTGAGCAGGACGACGACGGGGCGGGCGGTGTCCGAGTGGGGTGTGGCGCTCATGGCCCCACCGTAGCCTGGCTTACTGCGCGCATCGTGCAGTTCGTCAGATTGTCGACAATCAGACCGTTGACAATCGCTCGGATGGGGCAGCACACTGTCCCCCATGAGCAACGCATCGCTGTCCCCGATCCTCAAGCAGGCGACCCCGGTCGTCGTCGACCACGCCGCCGGATCGTGGATCCACGGCACCGACGGTCGCGACTACCTCGACTTCACCACCGGCATCGGGGTCACGAGCACGGGGCACTGCCACCCGGACGTCGTGGCCGCAGCCCGCGAGCAGTGCGGGAAGATCATCCACGCGCAGTACACGACCGTCATGCACCAGCCGCTCCTCGAACTCACCGACAAGCTCGGGGATGTGGTTCCCGCGGGGCTCGACTCCGTGTTCTACGCGAACTCCGGTTCGGAAGCCGTCGAGGCCGCGCTCCGCCTCGCCCGCATGGCCACGGGGCGCCAGTACATCGTCACGGTCCAGGGAGGCTTCCACGGCAGGACGGTTGCCGCAGCGTCACTGACGACGGCCGGCACGAAATTCTCGGCCGGCTTCGGCCCGCTCATGCCGGGCGTCGCGACCACGGCGTTCCCCGGGGCCCTGCGGCTCGGGATGTCCGAGGACGATGCCGTCGACTACGCGCTCAAGGAGTTCGACTACCTGCTGGCGACGAGGATCGACCCGAAGGAACTGGCCGGCGTCGTCATCGAGCCGTTCCTCGGGGACGGGGGCTATGCGGCGGTGCCGCAGCGCTACCTCGCGGGGCTGCGCGAGCGGACCGAGCGGCACGGGGCGCTGCTCGTACTCGACGAGGTGCAAGCCGGCTGCGGACGGACCGGGAAGTTCTGGGGGCACCAGCACACCGAGGGGCTCACGCCCGATGTGCTCATCACGGCCAAGGGCATCGCCTCGGGCTTCCCCATTTCGGCGATCGCGGCGCCGCGGGCGGTCATGGAAAAGGCATGGCCGGGCTCGCAGGGCGGCACGTACGGCGGCAATGCCGTCGCGGCGGCGGCGGGAGTGGCGACCCTCGGGGTCATCGAGCGCGAGGGACTCGTGGAGAACGCTCGCGTGCGCGGCGAGGAGCTGCTCGCAGCCCTGCGCGCCGAGCTCTCCGGAGTCGGGGAATCCGCCCAGATCGCGGAGATCCGCGGCACCGGGCTGATGATCGGCATCGAGTTCGGCGACCCGTCCGCGAACGCGGGCACCCCCGATTCGGCGGAAGGCGCGCGGCTCGCCGCTGCGGTCCAGAAGGCGTGCATCGACGAGGACCTGCTCACGCTCACCTGCGGTCCCACGGGCAATGTCGTCCGGATCATCCCCCCGCTCGTCGTCACCGCCGAGGAGGTCCGCACTGGCGCCGAGCGATTCGGCCGCGCCGTCCGCCGCGTAGTGGAAGCCTAGCCGCATGGGCACCGGCCGCATGGACACCCGCGCAACCCGCGACAGGAGTGCGGGAACGCAGCGCGACGCAGCCGCCGGGCCGAGCGCGGCGGGCGCCGTCACGGGGGATGGGGCGACGGACGTAGAGCAGTGCGAGGAGCTGTGCGCCGCGCTCCGCGAGGCCGGGCTCGCGCCCGAGTCGAGCACGCGCCGGCGCGCCGAGTACTCCTTCGACGCCTCGAACTACCGCGTGGTCCCGCTCGCCGTGCTGTTCCCTCGCTCCGAGGAGGAGATCGCGGCGGCGCTCGCGGTCTGCCACCGGCTCGGCGTGCCCGCGACCGCGCGCGGCGGCGGCACGTCAATGGCGGGCAACTCCATCGGCACCGGTCTCGTGCTCGACCTATCGCGGCACATGAAATCAGTGCTCGCGGTCGATGAATCGACCGGAACGGCGACCGCGGAGGCGGGGGCTGTGCTCACGCACGTTCGCGCCGCGGTGCACGAGGCGACGGGCTCGCGGCTCACCTTTGCCCCCGATCCCTCAAGCCAGTCGCGAGCATGCCTCGGAGGCGCGATCGGCAACGATGCATGCGGGAACCACTCGGTGCGCCACGGCCGCACAGCCGACGCGGTCGTCGAGCTGCGGCTCGTCACCGCCGAGGGGCTGCGGCTCACGGCGACCCGCCACGGCGTCCGCGCAAGCGTACCCGGAGATGCCGCGGCCGAGGCGCGGGCCGCCGAGCTCACCGAAGCGCTGCACGCGCTCGCCGCCGAACATCTCGCCGCTATCCGGATCGAGCTCGGCCGCATCCCGCGGCAGGTCTCCGGCTACCACCTGCGGCACCTGCTGCCCGAGGAAGGCTTCGACGTCGCCCGCGCGCTCGTGGGCAGCGAGGGCACGTGCGCGGTGGTCACCGCCGCGACGGTCGCGCTCGTGCCGCGAGCCGAGCGCACCTCGCTCATCGTTGCCGGATACGCGGACATCGTCGACGCCGCGCGCGACGTCCCTCTACTTCTGCAGCACCGACCCACGGCCATCGAGGGTGTCGACGAGGTGATCGTCGAGACCATGCGCCAGCGCCGCGGCGCCGATGCCGTCGCCGAGCTCCCCGAGGGCAAGGCGTGGCTCTTTATCGAGGTCGAAGAGCCGGTGGATGACGACGGACGTCCCTCCCCCCTCGCCGACGCGCTCGGCGAGGACCTTCGCGCGCAAGGCCACTCGCTGGACACGCGCGTGGTCCTCGAACCCGGCGAGCGGGCGGATCTCTGGCGCGTCCGCGAGGACGGCGCCGGCCTCAGCTCCCGCCTGCAGGACCCGAAGACGGGGCGGACCTTCGAGACGTGGCCGGGATGGGAGGACGCGGCGGTGCGGCCCGAGCTCCTCGCCGGCTACCTCGCCGAGTTCCGCAAGCTCCTCGCGGAGCACGGACTCACCGGCGTGATGTACGGGCATTTCGGCGCCGGCTGCATGCACATCCGCATCGATTTCGACCTCCGTAGCGCCGCAGGCCGCGCCGTGTTCCGGGCGTTCTGTACCGATGCCGCGCGGCTCGTTGTCCGCCACGAGGGCTCGCTGTCCGGGGAGCACGGGGACGGGCGCGCCCGGTCCGAGCTGCTGCCGCTCATGTATTCCGCGGAGATGCTCGAGGCATTCGCGCGGTTCGTGGAGATCTGGGACCCGGCAGGAATTCTCGCTCCGGGCGGGCTGCGTGCGACACGACCCATGGACGCCGATCTCGCGCTGGCCGGGATCGGGGAGGCGCCTGGCGGAGGCGGCGCTGCCGGGGGTACGGCCGACTCCGAGCTGTCTACGTCCGGCGCTGCCGCCCCGGTGCGCGGGCCCGGACCCGACCTCGGCCTCCTCACTGCGGCCGACGGGCGGCACCCGGTCCAGGCGTGCATCGGCGTGGGCCGCTGCCGCGCGAGCTCCGGCGGGGTGATGTGCCCGTCCTTCCGCGCCACAGGCGACGAGAAGGACTCCACCCGCGGGCGCGCCCGGGTCCTGCAGGAATTCGTCCGCGGGGAGCGGATCGACCGTGACTGGTCCTCGCTGGAGGTCGCCGAATCCCTCGAGCTCTGCCTCTCGTGCAAGGCATGCTCCTCGGACTGCCCCACGGGCGTGGACATGGCGACGTTCAAGTCCGAGTTCCTCCACCACCGCTACGCCCGCCGCCTCCGGCCCATCGCGCACTACACGCTCGGCCTGTTGCCGCTGTGGCTGCGCTTTACCCCCTACGTCGCCGGGCTGCTCAACAAGGTCGTGGCCTCGCGGATCGGAGCGGCGGGCGCGCGCCTCGGCGGCATCGGGCGCGACCGCACGCTGCCCGAATTCGGCTCCGCGAAGGCGCTACGGTCCGAGATGGCGCAGGTTCCCCGCTCTGTGTGGTCGGCAGACGACGCGAACCCGCCTGTCTTCGGTGCCAAGCTCGCAGAAAGATTCGGCCTCACCGGCCGCTCCGGAACGCCGACATCCGCAGCCACCCCGCACGCGGGCCCTATGGAAGTAGTGCTGTTCCTCGACTCGTTTACCCGCGGCTTGCGCCCGCACCTCGCCGGCGCGGCCGCGCGCGTGCTCGGCGGCGCGCACGTCTCGGTCGCATGTAGCGCCGAGCACTGCTGCGGGCTCACACACGTGACCACGGGCCGACTCGGCGCCGCCCGCCGCACGCTCCGGAAGACCGCCGCCTACCTCGATAGACTGCGCGGGGAGGGCGGCGCCGAAGTTCCGGTGGTCGTCGTGGAACCGAGCTGCGCGGCCACCCTGCGCACCGAGCTCCCCCGGCTGGTCTCCACGGAGGCCGAGGGCGTGTCCGCCGAGGAGGCGGCCATGGCGCGGAGGGTCGCCGGCCGCGTCCGCTCCGTGGCCACGCACCTCGCGGATCTCGCCTCGCGGGACGCGGCGCCGGAGTGGCCCGGGGGAGTGGCGCCGTCCGCCGTCATCGTGCAAACGCACTGCCACGAGTACGCGGAGTTCGGCAATCGGGTGCAGCGGCAGGCGCTCGCGGGACTCGGGGTGAGGGAAATCATCGAGGCCACCGGGTGCTGCGGGATCGCTGGCGATTTCGGGTTCACCGCAGGGCACGAGGCCGTGGCCGATGCCGTCGCCGAGCAGGCGCTCGCTCCCGCGCTGCGGGCCCATCCGGACGCGCCTATCCTCACGGATGGGTTCTCCTGTCACGCTCAGGTCATGCACCTGTCCGCGACCGATCCCACCACGCGGGCCGCCGGAGGGGCGCCACGGCGAGGGGCTCACCTGCTCGAGCTCCTCGACCCCGGAACCGGATCCGGCTCCGACCCCCACTTCGGCCCGGAAGCACAGCACGCGACACGACCAGGAGGACACGAATGAGCCGCTCAGTTTCCGAGATCATCGCTTCGCTCGGCACCGGGATCCACATCGACGGGCAATGGCGTGACGCCGCGTCCGGCGACACATTCGAGGTGGACAACCCGGCCACGGGCGAGGTGATCGCCACGCTAGCGAACGGCGGGAAGGCCGATGCCGACGCCGCGATCGACGTGGCCGCCGCGAAGCAAGCCGAGTGGGCGGCCGTTCCCGCGCGCGAGCGCTCGGAGATCCTGCGCCGCGCCTACGAGCTGCTCACCGAGCGCGCCGAGGAGCTCGCCCTGCTCATGACCACCGAGATGGGCAAACCGCTTGCCGAGGCGCGCGGCGAGGTCGCCTACGGTGCCGAGTTCTTCCGCTGGTTCGCCGAGGAGGCCGTGCGCATTCCGGGAGACGCCCGCCTCAGCCCCGACGGCAAGACACGGTTCGTCATCACACACGAGCCGGTCGGGCCGTGCATCCTCATCACCCCGTGGAACTTCCCTATGGCGATGGTGTCGCGGAAGATCGGACCGGCGATCGCCGCGGGCTGCACCATGGTCTACAAGCCCGCCGAGCTCACGCCTCTCACCTCGCTGTACGTTCTCGACGTGCTGCGCGAGGCCGGCCTCCCCGACGGTGTCCTCTCTGTCGTGTGCACGACCGACGCCGGCTCCGTGGTCGAGCCGTGGATCGATTCCGGTAAGGCGCGCAAGCTCTCCTTCACCGGCTCTACGCCCGTAGGGAAGCTGCTCCTCGAGCAGTGCTCGCGCGGCGTGTTGCGCACCTCGATGGAGCTCGGCGGAAACGCCCCGTTCATCGTCTGCGAAGACGCAGACCTCGACGTGGCCGTCGACGCCGCGATGGCCGCGAAGATGCGGAACATGGGCGAGGCCTGCACGGCCGCCAACCGCATTCTCGTCCACCGCTCGGTGCTGCCAGACTTCTCGGCGAAGCTCACCGAACGGATGTCTGCGCTCAACGTAGGCGACGGCGCGGCGGATGGCACCGATGTCGGCCCTCTCGTCGCGGGCAAGGCCGTGGACAAGGTGGTCGAGCTCGTCGACGATGCGGTCGATCGCGGCGCCGAGGTCCTCTGCGGCGGTTCGCGCCCCTCGGGAAACGGATACTTCTACCCGCCGACAGTCCTCTCGGGCGTTTCCGCCGAATCACAGATCATGACCACCGAGATCTTCGGCCCCGTCGCAGCGCTCGTCCCGTTCGACACGGACGACGAGGCGATCGAGATCGCCAATGCCACCGAGTTCGGACTGGTATCGTACGTGATGTCAGAGTCCCTCGACCGCGGGCTCTCCCTCTCGGAGCGGCTCGAGGCCGGCATGGTCGGCCTCAACACCGGGCTCGTCTCGAACCCTGCCGCGCCGTTCGGCGGCATCAAACAGTCCGGGCTCGGTCGCGAGGGCGGGCTCACCGGAATCCAGGAGTTCCTCGAGACGAAGTACTTGGCCATTCCCGTTCGATGACGGCGTAGGTGCCCGGCGCGGCGAGCGCTCCGGGCACCGTCGGTCCTCCTACCGGCCCGCTGCGGTGGTGCTCGTGGTGATCGAAGTCGCGAAAAGCTGATCGATCCCGCCGGCGGCAATGACGTGCTCGGCGACGAGGCCCAGCCCCACGATGATCATGGCGACGCCGGCCACACGGGTGGTGAGGTGTGCGATGCGCGGCCGGGCCGCGAAGAGCCTGCCCGCGCCGAATCCGAGCATCGTGTAGAAGCTGCCGGCGAGGGCGACGTAGAGGATCCCGAGCGCGCCGAGCTGCAGGGGCAACGGCCAGCCGTGATCCGGGGAGGCGAACTGCGGCAGGACCGCGACGAAGAGAAGTAGCCCCTTGGGGTTGAAGCCGCTGACCCCCATCCCGCGCACGACGTGGCCGCGGTCCGGCGCGGGAGCCGCGCCCTCCGCCGTCGTTCCCGAGGCTTCGCCCTTGCTCCGCAGCGCGGAGACGCCGAGGTAGACGAGGTAGCAGGCACCGAAGATGGTGATGAGCGTGAGCGCGACGGGGACGTTCGCGATGATCGGGCCGGCGCCGACGGCGACGAGCGCAGTGAGGACGACGTAGCCGAGCATGAGCCCGAGAACGGGAGGGAGGACGACTCGGTCCTTGGTGCTCGCGCCGAGGACGAATATCCAGTCGGGCCCGGGCACGGCGATGAGCGCGAGCGCGATGCCCGCGAAACCCATCAGTACTGCTAGATCCATGGAAAACCCTCCTTGCGCACCTCCCGATTTTATCGGGAACTGCGCAGAATGGGTTTCCGAGTTTTCTTCGAAAGCAGTGCGTTTGTGGAAAGATATTCGCTATGGATGCCGTAGATCGGAAAATTATTGCTGAACTGCAGGATGATGGGCGATTAAGTGTCACCGAGCTGGCCGCGCGAGTGGGGCTCACTGTGTCGCCGACGCATCGGCGCGTGCGGGACCTCGAAGAGGCGGGCGTGATCGTCGGGTACCGTGCCGTCGTCGAGCCGCGCACGATCGGGCTCGGCTTCGAGGCGCTGTGCTTCGTGACGATGAAGCAGGAGGATCGCGCAACGCTCCTTGGTTTCGAAGACGCGGTAATGGACGTCCCGCACGTGCTGCAGGCGCAGCGGCTCTTCGGCGATCCCGACTACCTTCTGCGTGTGCGGACCGAGGACATGGACTCGTACTCCCGGCTCGAGGACGATGTGCTCTCGACGCTGCCGGGTGTGATGCGGCTCAACTCCACGCTGGTGATGAAGACCTTTGTCGCCGAGCGGCCGTACCCGACGAACCTGTAGATGCGGGGTATGCCTCGACGAGGCGCGGCTAGACCTGGAGCCGCGCGAGGCCGTCGCGCATGTGTTCGGTGAGGGCCTCGCACGCGCGCGACGTGTCTCCGGCGCGGATGGCCTCGGCGAGCTCGCGATGCTCGGCCACGCGGTCCTCGCCGGGCGCGTACGTCGACTGCATGGCGCGCAGGCACATCGAGGTCTCGACGATCACGGTTTCGTGGACACGCGAGAGCCGCTCGCTCCGCGCCGCCTCGACGAGCTCGTGGTGGAAGTCGAGATCCGCGGCCACCATCTCGGGGGAATCGGGGCCTTCGGAGAGCGCGGACATCCGGGCGATCACCTCGTCGAGCGCCGCGGCTGCGGTGTCCTGCACCCCGAGCTCGATGATCCGCTCGATAGCCGAACGCTCGATGGTCGTGCGCAGGAGGTACATGTCCGACACGGCCTCCGGCGTCAGATCCGGGACGAACAGGCCGCGATTGCGGTGCGAGACGAGCAGGCCTTCCTGCGTGAGTCGCTGCATGGCCTCCCGGAGCGGGCCGCGGCTCACGCCGAGCTGGCGCGCGAGCGACGCCTCGCCGAGCTGGGTACCCGGCGGGAACTCTCCGGCCGAGATCGCCCGGCGGAGCGAGCGCGCGATGAGCGCCGGCGTGGACTCCTGGACGACGGGCTCGAGGCCCGTGCCCTGGAACTCGGGGGAGGGGGCTTGCGCGTCGGCGGGCATCACGGTGTTCCCGGAGAGCAGGCATGGACGCGGGGCCGCGGGACGCGCCCGGCGAGCGGGCGCTCGAGCGCCGCGCCGACGCGGACGAGGAGCTGATCGGAGAAGCGGGGGCCGACGAGCTGGACGCCCACGGGAAGCCCGGCGTCGGTCACGCCGCAGGGGAGCGTGAGGGCGGGCTGCTGGGTCATGTTGAAAATGTAGGTATACGGCGTCCACGAGGTCCAATCCGGGCTGTGCCAGCCGGGCGGGACATCGGAGCCGACCGCGAACGGCGCATTGGGCATGGTGGGCGTGACCAGCACGTCGTAGCTCTCGTGGAGCGCGCCGAAGCGCTTGCCCAGCGCCATGCGCACGGCGACCGCGTCGAGGTAGTCCTGCGCGGAGTAGCCGTTGTACCTGGACAGGGCATCGCGGAGGCTGGGGTCGACGTGCTCGACTGCGTCTTCGCCGAAGGGGTGGAGCACGGCGGCGGCGCCCTCGAACCAGAGGACGTGGAAGGCATCGACGGGGTCGGAGAGGCCGAGGTCGACCTGCTCGACCTGCGCGCCGAGTTCGGCTAGCGCGCGCACCGCGCCCTCTACTTCCCGCTCTACGTCCGTAGCGTTGTGGCCGTAGCCGAGGTCGGGGCTGTACGCCACGCGGAGTCCGGCGAGCGGGGCGTCGGCGGGCGCGGCGCCCTCCTGAGCGGCCTCGAGGTACCCGCCGGGCGCGCGCACGGTTGCGGACGGCGGCATCGCGGACCAGTCGCGGGAATCGGGGCGGACCAGCGCATCCATGTAGGCGGCGGTGTCGGCGACAGTGCGGGTCATGGGGCCGGCGTGGGCTAGCGTGCCGAAGGGGCTCGACGGGAACATGGGCACCACCCCGTACGTGGGCTTGAGCGCTACGGTTCCGGTGAATGAGGCGGGGATGCGCACGGAGCCGCCGCCATCGGTGCCCACGGCGAGCGGGCCGAGCCCCGCGGCGACGGCGGCCGCGGCGCCGCCGCTCGAACCGCCGGGTGTGAGGGCCGGATCGTGCGGGTTGCGGGTCGCGCCCATGAGCGGGGAGTCCGTGACCCCCTTCCACGCGAACTCGGGAGTAGTGGTCTTGCCGACGACCACGCAGCCTGCCTCGAGCGTCGCCGAGGTGGCGGGGGCGTCCTCGGTGTAGCGGGAGCGATCCGCGGCGCCCTCGGCATCGGCGAGGAGCCGCGAACCGCGGAAGGTGGGCAGTCCATCGGTGAGGAAGATGTCCTTGATCGTTGCCGGCACCCCATCGAGCGGGCCGCGCGCCTGCCCCTCCTGGATCCGGGCCTCGGCGGCCCGCGCGGCCGTTCGTGCGCCCTCGGCATCGACGAGGCACACAGCGTTGAGTTGCGGGTTGACCCTGTCGATAGCGGCGAGGACCTCCTCGGCGGCCTCGACGGGGGAGAGCGATCCGTCGCGGTACGCGGCGGCGAGCTCGAGCGCGGACAGACCGCAGGTGTCGGAAGAGGTGGAGATGTGGCCAGCAGTCATGGGTGGACCGCCTTCCTCGGAGAGTGTCGATTGTCGACAATCCTACAGCTGAAAATCCCCGCGTCAATGGTTTCCCGGGCCCTCTTTCCGGTCTGACGGCGGACGCTTCGGCGGGTGACCGCCTCCCGCGTCTCCCTCGATCCCCGCAGGTATTCTGCGGTCGTGATCCGCCGTCATCCGCACTGCACACCCCGCTCCGCCATTTCCGTGCTCTCGTTGGTCGTGGTCGCCGGGGTACTCACTGGATGTGGTTCCGGGGAGAACCCGGCCGACGGTGAGGCCGCAGGTACGTCGAGTCCCGCCGCTACGGCGGGCGCCGGCGCGGACAGTCAGGGCGGGGAGAAAACGTCGCCGTCACGCTCTACCTCCGTAAAGCCGAGCGCCACACCCACCCCGACAGAAGTCGAATATTCCGGCTCCGGGGAGTGGGAGTACGCCCACGAGGCCGAAAAGCCCGACGGCGAGGGCGCGCCGATCCCCATCGCCATCCGCGTGGAGAAGGGGCTGCCCATCGACCTCGACGAGACCGCGCAGTTCGTGATGAAGACGCTGCGAGACCCGCGCGGTTGGGAGCCGCTCGACCACGTGTCGTTCGAGCTCGTCCCCGACGAGAGCCAGGCGAGCGCGGTGGTGAGCGTGTCGAGCCCGGGAACCACCGATGAGCTCTGCTCGGGGCTGACAACCAACGGTTACACCTCCTGCCGCGTGGGTGGGGTCGTGGCGATCAACGCCAACCGCTGGCTCGGCGCGACCTCGGACTTCTCGGATGTGACCGTCTACCGGCAATACGTGATCAACCACGAGGTCGGGCATGCGATCGGCCACGACCACGAGTACTGTCCGGGCCCGGGGCGCCCGGCGCCGGTGATGCAACAGCAGACCCTCGGCATGCAGGGATGCACCGTGAATCCGTGGCCGGCGGTGCGGTAGCCGCCCGAGATAGGCACGAGAGCGCGTCACCTCCGGCGCGCGCGGGAACTGGCATTTCACCACGCGATGAATACTGTGGACGCGACACCGAAATGTCTGTCCCACGCCGTTCCCGAGCCTCAGAGGACCCATTCGCAGTGCCCTTTTCCGCACGCCCGACCTCGCCACCGGCGAAGCAGACGATGCCCCGGCGGGCAACGTACAGCTTCCTCGCCGGCGCCGAGTTCGCGCTACGGAACCCCGGAGCGGACCTCCCCGGGGTCAACGACTGGGATGCGGGCCCCAACGAGCGGCGCCCGGTCCCGGTGATCCTCCTCCACGGGACGGCCGGCAGCGCCTCGACGAACTGGATCACCCTCGCGCCAATGCTGCGCTCGGCGGGGTTTTCCGTGTTCGCGCCCACGTACGGCGCCATCGAGGGAGCAGAGTTCCCACTCTCCGCGTTCGGGGGGCTGCAGAAGCTCCGCAACGTCTCGGTCCCGCAGGTCGCCACGTTCGTCGACCTCGTCCTCGAGGTCACGGGCGCCGAACAGGTGGACCTCGTCGGCCACTCGCAGGGCTGCGTGGTCGCCGGCGCGGTGGCGAAACACGAGCGCCCCGGCAAGGTGCGCAAGGTCGTCAGCCTGGCCTCGCCGTGGCACGGGGTCGGTTCGAAGCGGGTCGAATGGCTCGTGACGGCGACCCACATCAGACCCCTCATCGGCACGGTCTCGAAGGTCGGGGAAGACCTCGTGCGAGGCTCGGATTTCCTCCGCTGGCTGTGGGATCCGGACGGCACCCCGTATGCCGAGGGCATCGAGTACACGAACATCGCCACGCGCTTCGACGAGTTCGTCATCCCCCACACGACCTCGCTCGTGGCGCCGCCGAACGACGAGTCGTATTCGGTGCGCAATATCGTGCTCCAGCATGGATGCATGCTCGATTTCGTCGATCACGCGGCGCTGCCCTCGGACCCGCGGGCCGTGGACTTCGTGATGCGCGCGCTGGATCCGGACTCGAAGAAGCGGATCCGCTGCCTCCCTGTGGCCCCAGTGCACGGCGGTGTGCTGCCCGCAAGGCTGTCGGACATCCTCTAACGGCAAATTCGGAGCGCGGGAGTACCGCGACATTGGAACCGACTCGAACAGTCCCGAGAGTGGGTGCGCTATGAGGGAAATCCCTGCGTCCGCCGTCATGGGAGAGGACAATGGGCAGCGAGCCACCGGCCGCATTACCGGCCGCATTTCCCGCGCACGATGGGAGGAGCGAGGACATGGACGCGATTGCTCTCATACCAATCGTTCTACTCGGGCTCGTCGACGTCGGGATGGTGGTCCTCGGCTACCGCGCGGCAAGCGGTGCGCTGCGGCGCAACAGGCTGGTCGGAATCCGCACCCGCGCGACGCTCGCGAGCGATAAGGCGTGGGCCGTGGGGCACTCCGCCGGTGGACCCGCGATGGCCTTCGGCGGGGTCCTCGCTCTCGTCCTTCTCGTCCTGCCCCTCGCCGTGCTTGGAGTGGATCAGGTGGGAGTCCTAGTGTCTGTGGTGCTCTCGTGCGTGGCTCTACTCGTGTCGTGCATTGTCGCGAGCGTGCTCGGCGACCAGGCCGCGCGCCGCGTGCGCGATTCGAGCGGCCGCCGCGCCGAGTCCCACTGAGGGCGCGGCCGACCGCCTATCCTACGTCGACCATCCCCGAACTCGACCGCCCCAGACCCCGACCGAGACTCACCCCGACCCAATCGGAGAGCCATGCGCATTCGAATCGTGTCCGGCGATATCACCGCCTTCCCCGCGGACGCCATCGTCAACGCGGCAAACAGCAGCCTCTACGGCGGCGGAGGGGTCGACGGCGCCATTCACCGCGCCGGCGGCCCGGAAATCCTCGCCGAGTGCAAGGAGATCCGCCGCTCCACCTGGCCCGATGGGCTGCCCACGGGACGCGCCGTGGTTACCGGCGCGGGGGAGCTCCCCGCGCGGTTCGTCGTGCATACCGTGGGGCCCGTCCACGGCATGGATGACGGCACCGCCCTCGATTCCTGCTACGCCGAGAGTCTCCGCGTGGCGGTGGAGTCCGGCGCGCGGACGATCGCGTTTCCGCTGATCTCGGCCGGGGTCTACGGCTGGCCGAAGGACGATGCGATCCGCAGGGCACTGCGCGGAATGGCGGACGCACCGGAGGGGATCGACGAGGCCACGCTCGTGCTGTTCCACGACGGCGACGTCGCCGAAGCCGAGACGATCGCGCGGGAATTGGAGATCTCGGTCGGCGAGTAGCTGCGGGCCTGCGCCGCTACACGGGTTCGAGGAGGAACACCGGGATCGTGCGCTCGGTGCGCTTCTCGTAGAGATCGAAGTTCGGCCACACCGCGCGCAGCTCCTGCCACGCCTCCGCGCGCTCGGGGCCCGAGAGTTCGCGCGGCCGGTATTCGCGCTCCCCGCGCTGGTGTCCGCGTCCACGACCGCCACGTCCCTCGACGACGACCCGGTCGGCGGCGCGCACGTTGAAGACCCACTGAGGTGTCGAGGCTCCCCCGAAGTACGAACCGGCGATGATCCATTCCTCGCCCACCGGGGCCGCGAGGAGGTTCGTGCTTCGCCAGGCCCCGCTCTTTCGGCCGCGCACGTGCATAGTCACGCTGGGCAGGCCGGCGATGTCGAGTAGTGCGAGGCGCCCCCGGCTCACCCGCTGGATCGCCTTGTCGACGATCACGATTTGCGGCAGATACCGTGGCAGCCATGGAATCGATCCGACCTTGACCGCAACCGGCGTGAGTAGCCCCATGCCTTGATCATTCCACCGCCATTCCGGCTCGACAATGAAGAGAACGGGGGAGGATAGAAGGGCCGAGCACACCAACGAGGAGGAGCCCGCAATGAACAGCCCCGAACCAGGTATCGCCACGGTGGAGATCCCCGCCGACGAGCCGGCCAGGGTCCGCGCGCTGTGTGACCGCCTCGGCATCCCCGGGCTCGTCGACGTGCACACCCACTTCATGCCGCAGAACGTCCTCGACAAGGTGTGGGCCTATTTCGACAGGGCGGGCGAGTCGATGGGCACACCGTGGCCCATTGCCTATCGCACCGACGAGGACTCCCGCGTCGCGCGCCTCCGCGAACTCGGCGTCGTCCGCTTCACCTCACTGCTCTACCCGCACAAGCCCGGCATGGCGGAGTGGCTCAATTCATGGTCCGCGAACTTCGCGTCCCGCAACCCCGATTGCGCGCATTCGGCGACCTTTTATCCCGAGCCCGAGGCGGGCGAGTACGTGGCCGGTGCCATAGATGCCGGCGCACGGATCTTCAAGGCCCACGTCCAGGTAGGCGGCTACGACCCCACGGACCCGCTCCTCCACGCCGTGTGGGGGACGCTCGCGGAGGCGGGGACGCCCGTCGTCATCCATGCGGGTTCCGGCCCGGAGCCGGGCCACCACACGGGCCCGGGCCCGATCGCCGAGGTGCTGCGGCGCTTCCCGCGGCTGCGCCTGGTCATGGCACACATGGGCATGCCCGAGTACACCGAATTCCTCGATTTCGCCGAGCGCTACGAGCACGTCTCGCTTGACACCACCATGGTGTTCACCGATTTCTCCGAGCGCATGAACCCGTTCCCCGCGGGCGAGCTGCCGCGGCTGCGCGCGCTGGCCGACCGCATCGTGCTCGGTACGGATTTCCCGAACATCCCGTACCCGTACGTGCACCAGCTCGACGCGCTCGAGCGGCTCGAGCTCGGCGACGACTGGCTGCGCGGGGTGTTGTTCGAGAATCCGGTGCGGCTCATCGGAGCGCCTGACGCCGGAGCTTCCCGCTAGCCTCGCCGTCCCGCCCGTGGTCTGTAGTAGGGCCGTCGCCTATGGGCGCTCGGAGGAGAATCTACGGAGGTAGAGGAGCTCGACGAGGGAGAGCGCGGCGATCGCCGCGCCGAACACCGCGCTCGCGCCGACCAGGCCGATCCCGCGCGAAAGAACCCCCGCGAGGATCGGTGGTACCGAGATGGCCACGTAAGCGGAGACGAAGAACGAGGTGGTCGCGCCCGTGCGGTTCTCCCGGCGGCTCGCCGCATTGACTGCGCGCATTCCGGTCATGAAGAGCATGCCGTGTGCCGCTCCGGAGACGAGCGAGGACGCGATGAGGAGTGCGAGGGAATCTGCGGCGAGGGCGCCGACGAAGGCGGCCATGCCTACCGCGAGGAGGATCGCGCCGGCGAGGATGAGCGTGCGGTCGGGTAGCGAGCGCAGGCAGATCTGGGTGATGGCGGAGGCGCCGAACACAGCGAAGATCGTCGCCCCGATTACGGCGGAGGACGTGATGTGAAGTTCGGTGTGCATGAAGCCGGGGACGAGCGCCGAGTACAGGCCGCACATCGCGAAGCTCGCGAATCCGCCGATCCACGAGGCGGCGAACATGCGCCGCGCCTCGGGAGGAATCGCGGGAAGCTGGAGACGGAACGTCGCGGAGTGCTCGCCGCGGGCTCGCCGCGTACCGTCGTTGACCGCGAGCAGCGCGGCGCCGGCGAGCACGGTGAGCACCGCGTGGACGAGAAAAGGGGTCCACAGAGGGCGAGGGGCGAACTCGCCGAGCAGGCCCGCCATGAGGATGCCGAGCCCGAGGCCACCGATGTTCGCGGCGGTGGCGGCGGCGGCGGCGAGTACCCCGCGTCCGGTGGGGGCATTCTCGAGGACGGTGACGGTCCCTGTGGCCGTGAGGATTCCCGCGGCCAGGCCGGACAGGACTCTACCGATGTAGATCAGCCACAGCGGCGAACCTATGAGGAACACGATCGCCGAGGCGAGGGTCAGCGCGATCCCAGCGGCGAGCAGCGGTTTGCGTCCCACGAGCTCCGAGATGCGGCCGAAGAGCACGAGCGCTGCGAGGACGCCACACGCGTACACCGCGAACAACACCGTGGTCTGCGTATCGCCGAAACCGAAGCGGGCGGCGAACTCAGGGTATAGCGGGGTGGGCAAGGTCGTGCCCATCATCACCACGGCGAAGACGTACGCCGAGGCGGCGAGAGCGATGGGCGAGCCCTCGACGGGGGCGGTGCGAGAAGTGGAGCTGGGCCGGTTCATATGACCGGTGTACTCCGCCGGCGGGTCGGCGTCACCCGGCAAAAAGCGAACAGCCGTAACAAACATGATCAATTCGCGATAAAAATAATGTGCGAATGCCGCACGAGACCACGAGCACGAGAACCGAATTGGGAGCTCCAGCTATAAAGCTCAGCCGAAAGCTCACGGCCGTCGCCGCAGCCTCCGCGGCCGCCCTCGCTCTGTCTGCCGCGCCCGCGCAGGCCCAGTCGGCAGCGCCCGACTTCGACCCGCTAGGCAGTATCGAGTCCGCGTCCGTCAACCCGGTCCAGACCGCCCAGGCCTCTCTGGTCTTCCCGCTCGTCGGATCGTTCTTCCTCGGGTGCGGGCTCTCCGAGGCGGTCGGCGGAGCAGACAACGGTGGCTGCACCTTCTAATTCGATAGCGCGGCGGAGCCGGCCACAACCGAGCTGAAGCCGCCGCGCACCTGGCCACGACCGCGCTCAGCCCCGCCCGCGAAGGGCGGGGCCGACGTGTATTTCGGCCCCCTCGCCGAGCGGCCTCCGAACCGACCACTGCACCTCGAAGACGCACTCGGACATCACCCACCGGCCGCCCTCGACCACGTACGTGTCGTGGTAGACGCCCGTGGCGAGGTATTCCGTGCCCGCGACGCGGTCGATCTGGCGGAACTTCTGTGTCCACGTTCCCGTGGCGTGGCTTGGACGTTCGCCGTCATCCGGCTCCGACACCTCGATGCTCGGCATAAATGCGTGGTGCATATCGAGCACGACGGGCCCGCCGTCCGGGTGCTCCGCGAGGGCGATCTGCCGGAAGATATCCGCCATAGCGTCGGGGTCGGTCTTGCCGAGCGGACCGTAGTCGAGATGCCCACCGGCGGCGACGAAGGAGGAGCGGAAGATCTCCACGTCCTTCCCGTCACATGCCCGCAGGTAGGAGTGCTTGAGCGCGACGATCTCGTGCTCGGCCTGCAGCCGCTCGGCGATTCCCAGTGCCATCGGTGCTCCTCCCGCGGGGCGATCGGAACTCCCGCGCCCCGGCCTCTGTGCCTGCAGCCTCTACGCCTTGAAGTAGACCATCTGGTGCGCGGTGGCGAGGAGCTTTCCGTGGGCCGACCACACCTCGCTGGTCTGGTCGAAATAGCTCCGGCCGAAGCGGCGTGCGGCGCCGGTCACGAGCGAGTAGCCCTCCCCGAGCGCCTCGAGCTCGGGGAGATCGGCGAGGTAGTGGATCGTGATGCTCACTGTTCCGGCGGGCAGGAACGTCCCCTTACGGAGGAATGCCCGCGGGTAGAGGGTGTCGGTCTGCGAGGTCACGGAGTACACGTCGACGGGGCGCGGCGGGTTGTCGCGCACCCAGAAGGTCGTGCGCGAGGAGTCCGACTCGCCGTCGGTCTCGCTCGGGATGCCGCCCTCGATCATGCGCTGCTCGTAGCGGGCGTTCCAGGCGATGCCCGGGTAGTCCGGCGAGGGCTCGATGGACTCGGCGGGCGGCACCACGGGCACCTGGGCCTCGGAGTCCGTCCACGTCTCCTTGCGCACGGCCGTCACAGCCGTGGCGGTGGTGCACACCTGCTCGCCCTGCGTCTGGGTGATGACCCAATGCTGATTCGACCGGTTCGTGCGCACCGCCTCGACGGAAACCTCGAACTCTCCCTCGGCCACGGGCCCCGCGTAGTTGACCGTGAGGGTGATCGGCTCGCCGTGGACGTTCGGCTGCCGGAGAACAGCCCGGAGGAGGACTGCGGCGGTCGTTCCGCCGAACGGGCCGACCATGTTCCAGTACTCGGGCGTCGTAGCGCCGCGCAGGCGGCTCGGATCGGAGGGGTCGACGGGCTCGAGCGCGATGGCGGCATCGAGCGGGTGGAGGGCGTCAGAGGTGGTCATACCCACAGTGTAGGCAAGGATTTATGATCTGGACCATAGTTTCTGACGGCGGAGGCCGCGATGCCCAGGCCGCCCACCTCCGCGCCCGGCCGGTGTTCTGTTGCTTCGACTTCGAAATGCGGAACGCCGCAGGCCCCGGGGACCTGCGGCGTTCCGTAGCTCGAGTGGCGAGCCGTGCCGTGATGCGTCGTGCCGGCAAGCCGGCACGGCCGGAGAGCTCTAGAAGTTCTGCGGGTAGCTCGGCTGCGCGATCGTCTGCTGCGCGTAACCGCGGGTGGTCGCGAGGTAGATCACGGCCGCGCCGATGAGCGTGAGCGGGTAGGTGATGATCGAGCCGATGAGCACGAGGCCGCCGACGAAGGAGATGAGCATGAACACGATCGCGCTGAGGATGCAGAGTCCGGCATTGCGGATAGCGATGTCCTTGGAGATGGAGAAGCTCTTCGCGAACGAGTGGCCGTCGACCGCAGCGTAGACCGCGAAGTAGAAGAAGTACATCAGCACGAGCGAGATGATGGGGCCGATGAGGGGGAGGAACTGAAGCACGCAGAAGATGACTGCCCAGACGATGACGACCAGGATGAACTGGCCGAAATTGCGGAGCTTGAAGAAATCGCCGACGGACAGGCGTTCTCCCGATGCGCTGCGGAGCGCCGCGAGGATGCCCATGTTCGACAGGGTCCCCATGAGGACGACGGCGAGCACCGTGGACAGCGCGATGCCGCCGAACATGCTCCCCGCCGAGAGGGTGGTGAGCTCACCGTTGGGGTTGTTTGAGGCGTCCTCGATGGCCGGGAGGAACGACATCATGAAGGGGATGAAGGCGACGAACATCGCGACGACGTACGCGATGCCGAAAACGATCCACCCCGCGACGTTCGAGGCGAAGCCGCTCCACGCGCGAGAGAGCACGGTGCCGACGTCGAGGCCGTTGGCGACACCGACCTCGCTGGAGCCGGGGCCGGCGTAGGCGCCGGTCGCAGGGATGCCCGGGGCACCGTACGCGGCCTGCTGGTATCCCGGCGCGCCGAAACCGGCGTCGCCGTAGCCCTGGCCGAACTGCTGGCCCTGCGCTCCGTAACCGTAGTTCGGCTGGCCCTGCTGGCCACCATGGCCGAAGCCCTGGCCGGCGTTCTCGCCGTAGCCCTGCCCGTAATTCTGGCCATAGTTCTGGCCGAAGCCCTGGGCGTTGGGATCCTGGCCGTAGCCGGGGTTCTCGCCTGAACCGTAGGGATTGTTCCCGCTCTGATTGGGGTCGTACGTCATGGTGAAGCGGCCCTCTTTCGCATCGAATGAATGTTGGGGTCTTTTCAGCTATGGCTCAGCTAACCTTCGCACAAAAGCTGATCCATCGCTATGGATGCAGGCGAAATGGAAAAGGTTCCCCGCCTGCGGGAAATCGCGGCGGGGAACCTTCGTGAAACGTGCCCTTTTCTTTCAACCCGAGGGCACCGCGTTTGGGCGTTACCAGCTCTGATTCTCGGTGGGGCCGTACGGGAACGGCGGTTGGTACGGCTGTCCGGTGGGCTCCGCGACGCCCCGGGTGGCCGCGATGTAGATCACGGCGCCGGCCACGAGGTACATGGGGCCGGTGACGAAGAGCCCGAGGCCGAGCATCAACGCCCCGGCGATGAGGAGCAGGCAGAACACGAGGCCGCTGATGAGGCAAAGGCCCACGTTCTGCGAGAAGATCTGCCACGAGCGGGTAAACGAAGTCTGCAAGTCGAGCCCGTCGACCGCGGCGTAGACCACGAAAAAGAAGAACACCTGGAAGAACGCCGCGAGGATGCCGCCCACAAAGGGCGCCCATTGCAGTGCGTAGCCGAAGAGCTCGAAGACCGAGTAGACGACCATGAAGTTTCCGAGATTGCGGAACGTGAAGTACCCGCCGACCTCGAAATGCTCTCCGCTCGCGCGGCGCATCGCTGCCTGGAGGGCCATGTTGTAGATCGGCCCACCGATGGCGATGGCGATGACGAGGGTGATCAGCTCCGTCTGCCATTCGCCGGCCCCGCCGAGCACGGAATCGAAATCGGATGCGGACACCGCGTCGTGCGTGACGCCTGTCGCGGAAGAGAAGGCGAACAGCGCCACCCCGCAGACAATGCCCACGGCGAGGAGGGCGAGGCCGAAAACGATCCACCCACCGGGATCGGCGGCGAAGCCCCGCCACGCGCGATCGAAGACCTGGCCGAAGTCGACGCCGCGGATGCGGAAGCGGCGCGGGTCCTGGCCGGCGCCGCCGGGCTGCATGCCGCCGCCCTGTGGGAATCCATCGTGCTGGTACCCGCCCTGGTGATACCCACCCTGCTGGTGCCCGCCTTGCGGATACCCGGCATAGCCGCCCTGCGCGCCGTAGCCCTGCCTGCCAAAGTTCTGCCCGTCGAAGCCCTGCGCGCCTTGGCCAGTTCCTTCGTAGCCGCCATACCCGTCGTACCCGTACCCGTAGCCGTAGGGGTTTCCCGGGTCGTAGGGGTTCCCGCCATTGCCCTGCGGGTTCTGGCCTCCCCATTGGCCCTGGTTCGGGTCGTACACGTGATCACGCAGCCTCTCGCAGCTCTCGGTTGCCCAGCGGGTGGTTGCTCGACAAATACCTCGACAAATATGAGAACGCCCCCACCCTACGGGCGGGGGCGATCCACGACTGGGCGCTACCGTGTCGGCGAAACCTCGCGCGAAAGTCGCGTCCGTGCACTACATGCGCTTCGTTACTTCGGTGGCATCCGGATGCCACCGTCGACGCGGATCACCTCGCCGTTCATGTACGGGTTGTTGACCAACTCCATGACCATCGAGGCGAGCTCGGAGGCATCGCCGAGGCGCTTGGGGAACAGGACGTTCTTCCCGAGGTTCGCCTTGAACTGCTCGGAGGCCTCGCCCTCGCCGTAGATCGGCGTGTCGATCAGGCCCGGAGCAACGGCGTTGACCCGGATGCCGGCGGCCGAGAGGTCGCGGGCGATCGGGAGGGTCATCCCCACCACGCCGCCCTTCGAGGCGGAGTAGGCGGACTGGCCGATCTGCCCGTCGAACGCGGCGACCGAGGCCATCGAGACGATCGCGCCCTTCTCGCCGGTGTCCGAGGGATCGTTCTGGCTCATCACGGTCGCGGCGCGACGGATGGCATCGAACGTGCCGACGAGGTTGATCTCGATGACCTTCTTCCACAGGTCGAGATCGTGCGCGGACTCGACCGAGCCGTCGCGGCCGATGGTGCGTGCTGCCGAGCCGATGCCGGCGGAGTTGACGAGGACGCGGAGCGGGCCGGCCTCGCGGGCGGCGTCGACGGCGGCCTGGACCTGCTCGGTCTTGGTCACGTCGACGGGCACGAAGACGCCGCCGACCTCCTTGGCGAGTGCCTCGCCCTTCTCGGCGTTGAGGTCGGCGATGACTACGGTCGCGCCCTTTTCGGCGAGCTTGCGGGCGACGGCTGCCCCGATGCCGGAGGCCGCGCCGGTGACGATGGCGCTTGAGTTGTTGAGATCCATGCGAACCAATCTAGGGAGTGTGTCGGGGGCGCGCCACGGGTTGGCGCAAAAAAAACGGTGCAAGAAAATCGGTCCGCCCGCGACAGACGGCGGCGTAGGGGAGGCGGCCTCCGCCGTCATCGGCGAAGTGGTTCTTCGGCCAGGGCCCGCGCGAGCAGCGACCAGTCCTCAAGCGGCGGGACGAAGATCTGCGTGCCGAGGACCTGGACGAGTACGTGTGACGCTCCGGCATCGAGATGTGCGCGCACCGCGGCGATGGTCTGCTCGACCCCACACGGCACGAGCGTCTCCTTGAGCCGCGCCGAGCCGCCGCGCACGAAATCGGTCTCGTCGAAGCCGAGGCGCGCCCACGAATTCCGATAGTTCGGCAGGCCCGTGTAGACCTCCAGGTGCTCGTGCGCGCGCCGCGCCCACTCCTCTTCCCCCGCCTCTGTGCCCCTGACGACGGACGGCGCGATCACCGCGCCCTGCTCGACCACGAGCAGCGGGCCATCGTCGGCGCTGCCGCCGAGGATCTCCCTGGCCTGCGCTGTGTGCTCGGGGGTCGTGAGGTACGGGTGCGCCCCCGAGGTCCGCTTGCCGGAGAGGGCGAGCATCTTCGGGCCCAGTGCCGCGAGGACGATCTCGGGGAGCTTTTCCTCGCCGGCGACCTCCGGCGCCCGGGCGTAGAGGTGCTCGACGTACTCGGTCATCGCGGCGAGCGGCCTGGAGTAGTCGTGGGAGCGCCGCTGCACGAGCGGGGCGTGGGAGACGCCGAGGCCGAGGACGAAGCGGCCGGGATACATCGCCTCGTAGGTGCGGGCGATAGAGGCGCTGGCCGCGGCGTCGCGCGCCCAGATGTTCGCGATGCCCGTGCCCACCTGCATCCGCTCGCTTCCCTCGAGGAGGATCCGCGCCTGCGCGAACGCCTCGCGCCCGTAGGCCTCGCCGAACCACAGGGACTGCCAGCCCTGCCCGTCGAGCTCCACGGCGATCGCGCGGCACTCGGCGACGGAGTCCTGGGGGAAGCCCGCGGTCCACAGGCCGACGCGGTCGAGGAGGGTGCCGGTGGTGGGCCGGGACGGTGTCGAAGACTGTGTGGGGGAGGATGCCGAGGACGGTGCGGGGGTCGGACTCTGGTCCGAGAAGTCGGAATCTGCCATAGCGCCATTATGTGGCGGTGATCACGTACGCGTCCGAGGGCGTCCCACAGACGAGGGTGCCGCGGCGTTGATAGTGTCCGCGCAGTACGCGGCCCGGTCCCTTTTCTCTTCGGGTCGCCCTATACGTATCCTGACATGTGGAACAGTGAGGATACGTACCGGTAGACGACGGTCGATCAGAGGTCAACGAGGAGCCCAAGCGAAATGACAAGCACCGTGCCAGGTATTTCGGACGCCCCGACGGAGCACTCCGAGCTGCGCGCTTGGGTCGCGGAGATCGCCGAGCTCACCACGCCGGCAGAGGTCGTGTGGGTCGACGGCTCCCAGGAGGAGTCCGATCGTCTCACCGCCAAGCTCGTGGAGTCCGGGGCGGCGATCAAGCTCGACGAGGAGAAGAAGCCCAACTCCTACCTCGTGTCCTCCGACCCTGCCGACGTCGCGCGCGTGGAGTCGCGGACCTTTATCTGCAGCAAGAACGAGGCCGACGCCGGCCCCACGAACAACTGGGTCCACCCCGCCGAGATGCGCGCGGAGATGACCGAGCTGTACCGCGGCTCGATGGCCGGCCGCACGATGTACGTCGTCCCCTTCTGCATGGGCCCGCTCGATGCCGAGGATCCGAAGCTCGGGGTGGAGATCACGGACTCCGAGTACGTCGTCGCGTCGATGCGGATCATGACCCGCATGGGCACCGCCGCGCTCGAGAAGATCGGAAACGACGGCGCCTACGTCAAGTGCCTCCACTCCGTCGGCGCCCCGCTCGCCGAGGGCGAGGCGGACGTCCCGTGGCCGTGCAGCGAGACCAAGTACATCACCCACTTCCCCGAGGACCGCGAGATCTGGTCGTACGGTTCGGGTTATGGCGGCAACGCCCTGCTCGGCAAGAAGTGCTACGCGCTGCGCATCGCCTCGGCTATGGCCCACGACGAGGGCTGGCTCGCCGAGCACATGCTCATCCTCAAGCTCACCAGCCCCGAGGACAAGGTCTACTACGTGGCCGCGGCGTTCCCCTCGGCCGCCGGTAAGACCAACCTCGCGATGATCCAGACGACGCTCCCCGGCTGGAAGGCCGAGACCTGCGGCGACGACATCGCGTGGATGCGCTTCGGCAAGGACGGCCGTCTCTACGCGGTCAACCCCGAGGCCGGTTTCTTCGGCGTCGCGCCCGGCACGAACTACTCCTCGAACCCCAACGCGATGTACACCATCGAGAAGGGGAACACCGTCTTCACCAACGTCGCGAGGACCGACGACGGCGACGTGTGGTGGGAGGGCCTCGAGGGCGATCCGCAGCACCTCATCGACTGGCGCGGCGAGGACTGGACCCCGGGCACGGACGTTAAGGCCGCGCACCCGAACTCCCGCTACTGCACCCCGATGGACCAGTGCCCCTCGCTCGCCCCCGAGTGGGACAACCCCGAGGGCGTGCCGATCTCGGCGATCCTCTTCGGTGGCCGCCGCAAGACCACGGTCCCGCTCGTCGCGCAGTCCTTCGACTGGGAGCACGGCGTCTACCTCGGCGCGACCCTCTCCTCGGAGCGCACCGCGGCCGCCGAGGGCGTCGTGGGCGAGGTCCGCCGCGACCCGATGGCCATGCTCCCCTTCATCGGCTACAACGTCGGCGACTACCTGCAGCACTGGATCGATCTCGGCAAGAAGGCGGACGCCGACAAGCTGCCGAAGATCTTCCTCGTCAACTGGTTCCGCCGCGGCGCCGACGGCCGCTTCCTGTGGCCGGGCTTCGGCGAGAACACCCGCGTGCTCAAGTGGATTGTCGACGCGCTCGAGGGCCGCGCCGAGGGCAACGACACCGCGATCGGCAAGGTGCCCACGGCCGCGCAGATGGACATCGAGGGCCTCGATGTGACCGCCGCGGATGTCGACGAGGCGCTCGCCGTCAATGAGGACGAGTGGAAGGACGAGGTTCCCGGCATCGCCGAGTGGCTGCAGTTCCTCGGCGACCGCGTCCCCGACGAGGTGCACGGTCAGTTCGGTGCGCTCAAGGGCCGCCTGGGCGTGTAGGCCGAGGCGCCGGGTCCGTCCGGCGTCACGCACGATTTTCCGGTTCCCGCCTCCGCGCGCGACCCGCCATGACGGCGGGGAGCGCGCTGAGGCGGGAACTTTTTCGTGTCCGGGGTGCTCGTACTTGCGTGTGCCGCGCGACAGCGCGCGGGATCCGTGGCGAAAGGCCCGCGGACCTGCGCGAGGAACGGTCGCCCACGCGGCAGCGATAGACCGCTCGAGCACGCTTTCGAATATGACGACGGACGAACCCGAAACCCCAGGAGCGAACGATGTCCCAGCCGCCGAATGACTCCCCGTACCCCGGCAACGGCCCCTCCGGAGGTAGCGGGCCCGCAGGGGGCGGCGGCCCCTCTGGGGGCGCGAACCCGTACGGCTCGCAGAATCCGTACGGAGGTTCGAATCCGTACGGTGCGCAGAACCCTTACGGCGAGAATCCCTATGGTGGCGCGGGTGCGGGTGCGGGGTCGAACGGCGGCTACCAGTCGGCGGATCAGATCGGCAAGGGTTCCGGCGCGCAGGGCGCGGGCAGCCAGGGCATGGGTGGCCAGGGCATGGGAGGCGAGCAGGGGGCCGGCCCCTACGGGCAGCCGCCTGCCGGGAACCCCTACGGACAACAGCCTCCGGCGAACCCGTACGGTCAGCAGTCCGCAGGGAACCCGTACGGCGGCAGTGGCGGCTCCGGAGGCCCCGGAGGCCCCGGAGGCCCGACGGGTCCGAACGGTCCGGGTGGATTCGACACCAACGAGGGCGGTAGCAGCAAGGGCGCGATAATTACGATCGTCGCGGTTGCCGTGGTAGCGCTCGTCGTGATCGGTCTCGGTGCGTATTTCCTCACCCGCGGAGGCGACGAGGGCAGCAACGAGGCGGCCACCGAGACGAGCACGTCCGAAGAGGCGGGAGCGTCCGCAGAGTCGAGCGCGCCGGAGGCGGAGAGCAGCGGTGATTCGGGCGCGGCCGGCGCTCCCGCAGAGGCCTCGGCTGTCGGCACGCCGGGAGCGCAGATCGAAATCAGCGTGGAAGCAGACGGGCCGGTGGACATTTCGGCCTACCTGCCGTCGGGGAACGTCAAGGAAGACAACGTCGAGCAGCCGTGGAGCAAGGCCGAGACCGAGCCTTCTCCGATTTCGTACAACTCCGTCCTCGTCCATCCGCACGATTACGGGAACTCCGACTTCACGGCCAAGTGCCAGATCAAGGCGGACGGGAAGGTCGTCGCGGAAAACGAGTCCTCGCTCGCCGACGGCTCTGTCAAGTGCTCGTACACGACCGAAAAGTAGGCGAGAGAGGGCAGCCTGTGCGCCCGGACGGGCGGCATGAGACCGGTCGATCTGTGGGCGTGCCGGTTTTCCCTGCGGCACGAACACGCCGCAATAGCAACATAATCGAGCGTTTTTCCCGCTAGGCTGATTCCTGAGAATGCTCCCGCAACCCAGGAGGAAGCATGTCCCAGCCACCCAACGACCGAAACGCCCAGCAAGGCGGCCGTCAGCCGGACGGGTTCGGACGCCACGAGGCGCCCTCGGATCCGTCGTCGAACGGGGCCTCGGGTCGCCACGACAGCGGGCAGAACGGGGCATCGACTCCGCCGCCCGGTTTCGATGCGCCCCGGCAGGAGCAGTTCGGCGGTGGGCGTCACGAGCAGCCGGGGCAGGGCGCAGACAACCCGCAAGGGCCCGGATATCCGCAGGGCGGCGCTTACCCGCAGGGCGGCGGGCAGCCCGGTGGGTACGGCTCGACCGGGCAGGGCACAGCAGGTCAGGGCTATGGGTCCGCCTACGGGCAGGGCCAGTTCGGCCAGGGAAACCAACACGGCCAGCAGGGGCCCGCGGGGCAGCCCGGTCAGTTCAGGCAGCAGGGCGGGAGCCCGGCGCCCGGCGGCGGCCGCCACGAGTCCCCCGGGGCGGGCGGGCAGCAGCCCGGCGCCTTCGGTGGGCCCGGGGGCGGCACCGCAGACGCCGAGACCACGCGCATTCCGCAGCCCGGCGAGACCGGCCAGTTTGGGCAGCCGGGCCAGTCGGGCCAGCACAGTCAGCAGGGCGCGCACGGCGACGGGGCCGAGGGGACCTATCCGCTCGGTGCGAAGGACAACGGCCCGACCGGCCCTGATCGCGCCCAGCTCCCGCACCAGGGCTATGGCGATTCCGCGCCGACCACGGCCTTCCCCGCCGGCTTCCCCAACGCCGCGCACGTGGGCGGACCGAGCCAGCACGGCACCCGGCACGAGGGCGACTACGAGCCCGACTGGCAGCGCGAGCGCGAGGCCGGCGGCGATGCTGCGGTCACGGGCAATCCCAGCAACCGCGGGCGCCTCTTCGCTGTCCTCGGCGTGGCGGTCGTGGTAATCGCCCTGCTCGCGATCATCGCGTGGGCCGTCTTCGGTAGCGGCGGCTCAGACGATTCGGGCACCGAGACCTCGACGACCCAGTCGTCCACCCCGCCGTCGGAGGCGCTCTCCTCCGCGGAGGCCGTGCCGCCGGAGAACCCCGGTACGGGCGAGGACCCCAACGCCCCGATCGCCACGCCGCAGTTCGTCCCCGCGCCCGGAGACGGCGCGGCACCGGCCCCCGAGGGCGGCGCGCCCGCAGAGGGCCAGGACGGCGCCGCGCCGGCGCCCGAGGGGAACCCGGCCGAACAGGGCACGGACCTCGGTGATCAGCCGGCTCCCGAGGCACCCGCCCCTGCCGACCAGCCGGCCCCATAGCCGCCGCAGAATTCTAGGCCCCGCAGGGCCAAAGGTTTCGGCAGGAAGAGCAGCACAACCAGACCCGCGCCACCACGTGACCGTCATCGACGGACACTCGGCGGCGCGGGTCTCGTGCGTTTCATAGAATCTCTTCCGAGATAGATAGTCCGGTCGAGAAAAGGAGTAGACGTTGAGCACCACGGCAGGCGGCCACGAGAAGCGCGAGTTCCAGGCGGAGACGCGACAACTCCTGGACCTCATGATCCACTCGATCTACTCGAACCCGGACACCTTCCTCCGCGAGGTCGTCTCCAACGGCTCCGACGCGCTCGACAAGCTGCGCCTCGCCGCGCTCACGGAGGAGCTCCCCGGCGTCGACACCTCCGACCTGCACCTCGAGCTCATTCCCGACGCCGGAGGTGCCGATTCCGCTCGGCGGCTCACGATCACCGACAACGGCATCGGGATGTCGCGCGACGAGGTCGTCGACCTGATCGGCACGCTCGCGAAGTCCGGCACCGCCGCGATGCGCGAGCAGCTCGCCGCCGCCCGAGCCGCGGCGAACGCCGCCGAGGGCGAGATCTCGGAGCAGGCCACCGCGGACCTCATCGGCCAGTTCGGCATCGGCTTCTACTCGACGTTCATGGTCGCGGACACCGTGACCCTCGTGACTCGCAAAGCCGGCGAGCAGGAGACCACGCTGTGGCGCTCCGCCGGCGAGGACACGTACGACATCGCGACGGCCACCCCGGCCGATGCGGCCGCCGAGTTCGCGAAGCTCGGCTACGCCGGGCCCGTGCCCGAGCAGGGCACCGTGATCGTCCTCGATCTCAAGCCCGCCGGCGGCGACACCGAGCTCCCCGACTACACCGACTCTTCCACGCTGCGCCGCGTGGTGCGGACCTACTCCGACTTCATCGCCTGGCCGATCCGTATGCCCGTGCCCGCGAAGGCGAAGGACGAGGGGGCCGAGGACGCCGAGGCCGACGCGGAGTCCGACGTCACAGGTGTAGAGGATGCGCCCGGCGAAGAGACACTCAACTCCCAGAAGGCCCTGTGGACACGGCCGCAGGCCGAGGTCTCCGAGGAGGAGTACACCGAGTTCTACCGGCACGTCTCGCACGCTTGGGACGAGCCGGCGGAAACCATGACGATCCGCGCCGAGGGCAGCTTCGAGTACCAGGCGCTCCTCTTTATCCCGAGCCAGCCGCCGTTCGATCTGTTCTCTCCCGATCACCGCCGGGGCGTGCAGCTCTACGTTCGTCGAGTGTTCATCATGGATGACGCCGAGGCCCTGATTCCGCAGTACCTGCGCTTCGTCAAGGGCGTCGTCGACGCGGCGGACCTGTCCCTCAACGTCTCCCGCGAAATCCTCCAGCAGGATCGGCAGATCGCGGCGATCCGCAAGCGCATCGTCCGCAAGACGCTGCAGACGATCAACGCCATGCGCGAGAACGAGCCGGAGAAGTTCGCCGAGTTCTGGCAGCACTTCGGCTCGGTGGTCAAGGAGGGTCTCATCGACGGCGACGGCCGGGACCAGATCCTCAAGTTCGCCGAGTTCGAGTCCACGCGCGCGGGGGAGAAGTCCGGCGACGCCGAAGGCCCGTCGCGCACGACCGCGGCCGAGTACATCTCGCGCATGGTCGAGGGCCAGACCGAGGTCTACTACATCACGGGCGCTTCCCGCGCTGCCGTGGAAAACTCCCCGCACCTCGAGGCATTCCGTGCCCGCGGGGTCGATGTCCTGCTGCTCACCGATCCGGTCGACGAGGTGTGGGTCGACGCTGTCGGCGACTTCGAGGGCAAGCCGCTGCGCTCGATCGCCAAGGGCGATGTCGACCTCGCCAAGGTCGGGACCGCACCGCAGGGGGAGTCCGAGGCGGAGGAGAAGAAGGAGGACGCCGACTACGCGGATCTGCTCTCGTGGCTCGGCGAATCGCTCTCCGACCAGGTCAAGGAGGTGCGACTCTCGCACCGTCTCGTCGATTCCCCGGCGTGCATGGTCGGCGACACCTTCGATCTCTCGCCGCAGCTCGAGCGCATGTACCGGGCGAACGGCATCGACGTCCCGACCTCGAAGCGAATCCTCGAGCTCAACCCGAAGCACCCCGCCGTGGAGAAGCTGCGCTCCGAATTCGCCGCGACCTCGGACTCCGACACCACGGCGCGGGAGGCGCTCGCCAACACGGCCGAGGTGCTCGCGGGCATCGCGGTCCTCGCCGAGGGCGGCGAGCTCTCGGACCCGGCGGCGTTCGCGAAGCTCCTCGCCGGCCGGCTGTAAGGGGGGCGCGTCCCCCGGCTCGGCCACTCGCCGCCCGAAACATGCAATTTTCGTTGATTTTCCGGCGCTTCAGGCCGGAAGTCGACGAAAAGTGCATGGAACGCGGGATGGCTCGGCCGGGCCGGTTCGCCGACTCGTTGCGGGACGCTCGATACTCAAGCGATAATGATTATTGATTGAGAATCGACTGAACGTAGAGCGCCGACCCGCGAAAGGCCGACCATGCAGCGTGAACTCCCGAACCGCTCGGATTCGAACAGGGGACGGAGTGGTCGGCGCTTGGTGTCGACGGCCGCGGTGCTGGGGATCGCGGCGGGCTCGGCCGCAGCGCTCGCTCCGGCCGCGAGCGCGAAGGACGGGGCGCAGCTCGCCTGGGGGCCGTGCCACGAGCGCGTGCTCACGCCCTCCGCGCTGTGCGCCCCGCTCGAGGTGCCGCGGGATTACGACGATCCGGACGGCGAGAAGATCACGGTCACGATCATGCGCCAGCCTGCCGCCGATCCGTCCGCCCGTCGGGGAGTCCTCTTCGGGAACGCCGGCGGCCCAGGCGGTGACTCGCTCAACTTCTTCGACGACGGCCTGTTCCAGTGGCCGCAGGAGCTGCGTAACGAGTTCGACCTCGTCGTAGTCCAGCCTCGCGGTCTCCCCGATGCGACCCCCGTCGAATGCCCGGGCGCCGAGACCATCGATCCGATCACCGCCGCGACCAACTACGGCGGGGCGCTCCGCGCGGCCTGCGACTCGGCCCAGCCCGGCTACGCCGAGCACATCACCACCGAGAACACCGCTCGCGACTGGGACGAGGCGCGCAAGGCGCTCGGAGAGGAGCGCATCGACATCGACGGCCTCTCCTACGGCACCACCCTCGGCTCCGTGTACGCCACGCTCTTCCCCGAGCACACCGACAAGCTGCTCCTCGATTCGGGTGTCAACCCGGACCGCGCGTGGAACGGGCTCATGGACGACCAGGACGGCGCCTACAAGGCGCGGATGAACGACATGTTCGCCTGGATCGCCGAGAACGACGATCGCTTCCACCTGGGCACCACCGCCCTGCAGGTGTACCAGCGCTGGTCGGACCGGGTCGTCACCGAGGCGGGGGTCAACCCCACGCTCGCTCCGCCGCCCGCGCAGGTCGGCGACGTCCCGCCGCCGTTCACCGCGCTCGCGCAGCAGTACATCGACGGCGTCAACCTCACGGGCCCGGCTCGCGTTCAGCTCGAGAACCTCGTGGGAATGCTCACCAATCCCGGGGCGAACCAGATGGCCTCGACGGTTCTCGCCCAGACCCGCGGCGCCGTCCCGCAGTCCGCGCTGTGGCCGAACATCGCGCAGATGATCAGCGACGGCGTCCCGGAAGGGGCGGGAATGGAAGAGGCGATGGCGCAGGACGCGCTGCAGGCGAGCAACATGCAGCGGATCGTCATGTGCAACGAGAACCAGGTGCCCGCCAACCCGCTGAGCTACCCCGAGTTCCTCTGGACCAGCTTCGTCTCCGGCGACATCTTCGATATGTACGGCGCGACGTTCACCTCCGGTGCGGCCTGCGCGGGATACGCGCCGGTCACGAAACTCCCCGCCGCCACCGGCGAGCAGCTCGAGACCAAGCCCCTGCAGCTCCAGGGGCTCCGCGATCCGCAGACGCCGTACGGCCCGAGCCTCGCCCTCGCCGATCGCATGCAGTCGCACGTGATCACCGTCGGCGGCGGTGACCACGGCCAGTTCGCCAAGGGCAACGAGGTCGTCGACGGCGCGGTCCTCGAGTACCTCCGCACGGGGCATACCGACGTGACCGAGGCGCCGGCACCGCCGATCCCCGCGGCACAGGCGTAGCCCGGCGTCAGGGATGGGCCTGGTCGGCCCGGCGAGCCTGCCCGGCCCACTTCGGGGGAGTCCCTCGGGCTACTCCTTACCCGCGAGTAGGGTTCGGTGTATGACCTCCCCCGCGAAGCCCTCGGCCAAGCCCACCCCCACCCTGGCCCTGTGGAACAAGCTCTCCGCGAAGCCCCTCGGATCGCGCCTGTTCTCCGCCGCCGTGAGCTTCAAGGCTCCGTACTTTGGCACGGTGCTGCCGCACGTCGTCGAGATGCGTCCGGGCAAGGCCGTGGTCACGGCGCCGAAGTGGTGGGGCATCCAGAACCACATAGGCACGTTCCACGCGATCGCCGCGTGCAACCTCGCCGAGATGGCGATGGGCATGCTCGCAGAGGCGACCGTGCCCACGACGCACCGCTGGCTGCCCAAGGGGATGACGACGGAGTATCTCAAGATCACGAAGGGGGGCCTCACTGCTACCGCCGAGCTCCCCGAGCTGCCGGACTTCGACGCAATTACCGAGGGCCGCGACGTGCTCGTCCCGATCACCTTCTCCGACGCGGAGGGCAAGGAATCCGTCCGCGCCGAGATCACCATTTGGGTGACGCCGAAGAAGAAGTAGACCCGGGCCCGCGCCGCCACTGCCTCGCGGGGCGGTGCGGCGCGTCCATACGGGGCGCCCCGAGAGTCGAAATATTGCGATAGACAGATCTGTCTAGTTCTACGGACTCGGAGCCTCCGCGAACGCGGAGGCGCGAGGAGGGGGCAGATGACGAATTTCGTGAATCTCGACGAAGCCAAGACGGCCGCGGCCGCCGACGAGAAGGGCGCGCTGGGAAGGCTCTTCGCATTCCCCAATCCGGTCAACGACTACGCCGCGCGCTGCACCGCCGCTCTCGTCGTGCTCCTCGCGGTCGCGACTATCGCGAGCCCGCAGCCCGCTGCGACCTGGCTCGCCGCGATCCTCGCCGCCGGCTTCGTACTCCGCGTCGCCGGAGGTCCCCGCTACTCGCCGTTCGGCCGGCTCTCCGTCCACGTCCTCGCCCCGCGAGTGAGCCGCGAGCCCAAACTCGTCGCCGGACCGCCGAAGCGCTTCGCGCAGACCATCGGCCTCGTGTTCTCCGGCGTCGCGCTCGTCCTGTTCCTCGTCGACGCCAGCGTCGCCGCGCGCATCGTCCTCGGGCTGCTCGTGGTCGCGGCGCTCCTCGAATCCGCGCTCGGGTTCTGCCTCGGCTGCTGGATGTTCGCGAAGCTGCAGAAGACCGGGATCGTGCCGGAATCGGTGTGCGTCGAGTGCGCGAACATCTGGAACCGGCCGTCCGAAAAGGCGCAGGCGTAGCGCTCGCCCCATCTCCAGCACGCGGCGACGTGCGGACTTCGCCGATACGTGGCCGACTCTCCCGCAATCGTCCTAGCCTGGTGGGCGATGGCGCCGGGCCCGGCACAACCACGCTCGTCCGCCGTCATAGACAACGGGCAGAACCCCGACGAGCGGAGCAGGAGCCATGAGCGGAGCCACCAGAATCGAAGAAGACCTCCTAGGCGAGAAGGAGGTCCCCGCGGACGCGTATTACGGGGTGCACACGGCGCGGGCGATCGAGAACTTCCCGATCTCCTCGGCGACGATCAACGACATCCCCGACTTCATCCGCGGCATGGTGGCGGTGAAGAAGGCGACGGCGCTCGCGAACCGCGACATGGGCGTGCTCCCCGAAGAAAAGTGCGAGGCCATCGTGTGGGCGTGCGACCAGATCCTCGTCGAGGGGCGGTGCATGGACCAGTTCCCGTCCTGCCAATTCCAGGGCGGCGCCGGCACGTCGATCAATATGAACACCAACGAGGTCGTCGCCAACCTCGCGCTCGAGCACCTCGGACTGCCGAAGGGCAGCTACGACGAGATCAGCCCCAACGACGACGTCAACCGCTCGCAGTCGACGAACGACGCCTATCCCACGGGATTCCGGCTCGCGCTGTGGGCCGCGCTCATCCGCTACGAAGAGGCCGTCGTGGTGCTCCGGGAGGCGTTCTACGACAAGGCCGAGGAGTTCCGCGACGTCCTCAAGATGGGACGCACGCAGCTCCAGGATGCGGTGCCGATGTCGCTCGGTCAGGAGTTCGGCGCGTTCGCCGTCAACCTCGACGAGGAGTCCGAGGTCCTCTCCAACGCGGCCCGCTCGCTGCTCTCGGTCAACCTCGGCGCCACCGCGATCGGCACTGGGGTCAACACGCCCCCGCACTACCGCGACGCCGTGATCGCGCACCTCGGCGAGGTCACCGGACTCCCCGTGACGGGCTCGGAGAACCTCATCGAGGCCACTCAGGACACCGGCGACTACGTGCTCGTCCACGCGGCGCTCAAGCGCACGGCCGTGAAGATCTCGAAGATCTGCAACGACCTCCGGCTCCTGTCCTCGGGTCCGCGCGCGGGGCTCAACGAGATCAACCTGCCGGAGATGCAGGCGGGTTCGTCGATCATGCCGGCGAAGGTCAACCCCGTCATCCCCGAGGTGGTCAACCAGGTCTGCTTCAAGGTCATGGGCAACGACGTCACCGTGTCCGCGGCGGCGGAGGCCGGGCAGCTGCAGCTCAACGTCATGGAGCCGGCGATCGCGCAGGCGATGTTCGAGTCCATCGGCCTGCTCACCAACGCATGTAAGACGCTCGCCGAGAAGTGCGTCACGGGGATCACGGCGAACGAGCAGATCGCGCGCGATTTCGTGATGAACTCGATCGGTATCGTCACCTACCTCAACCCCGTGATCGGGCACCACAACGGCGACCTCGTGGGCAAGGAGTGCGCGCGCACCGGCCGTGGCGTGCGCGAGGTCGTCCTCGAGATGGGGCTGCTCGGCGAGGAGGAGCTCGACGACATCCTATCCCCGCAGAACCTCCTGCACCCCGAGTTCAAGGGCCCGCGCTACCTCGACAAGATGCGCCAGCGGAAGAACCCCGGTTCGCGCTAGTCGGATATCGCCACGGGCCGGTCTCTGCCTCGCCGCCCGAACCCGCCACGGTTTGACAAAAAGCGTTGTTCTGTCTAGGTTCTGGGCCACAGGACAACGAAAGAGGTGGGCGGGTGGGCCACGTTCGTGGAGGGCGGTTCCTCGTGTTCGCGGCCGTGGGTAGCGTGCTCGCCACGGTCTCCGGGGTTGCGACGGCGCAGAACGGGATCAACCTCGCGGCCGGATCGGCGCTGGCCACGGCATCGGTCCGTGGGCTCGACGCGGACGGAGTCGAGTTGCTCCCCGCGCACGGCCCCTTCGGCGGCACGGAGAGTCCGTCGATGATGATCCGTCTCTCCGACGTCCGGGTCGACTCGGTGTGTGTCCGCTTCCGCTCGCTCGATGTGCCGCTCCTCGGCGAAGTAGCTCTGGTCGGCCGCCTCGACAAGGAGGATGCCCTTGGGGCGAAGAACATCGTGGTCGACGCCAATCGCATCCAGGGCGATCTCCTGCTCGACGGTGTGGCGATCGGCAACGGCATCGGCGGGCCCACGGATCGCACGGACTCCGGAGGCATCGCGGTCACGGGCCGTGCGCTCGATGCCCCGGGCATCGAGATCGACACGATGGGGGTCACGGCCGACCAGGTCACCCTCAAGGGGATCGATATCGGCGTCGAGCGGGGTCCGGGCACGTGTTGACGCCGAAGTTCGCAGCCGGAGGGCGGCCCTGGGCGGCGATCGTCCTCTTCGTCGCCGCGGGGGCCGCCGTGCTCGGTTCCTTCCTCCTGCAGGGCTCCATCGCGGAGCTCGGCATCGGGTTCACCACGTCGACGGCGCCCGGCGCGCTGCTCACGGGGCTCGGAATGCTGGGTTGCGCTGCGTCGATGTACTCACAGCCCACGACACGCGTGCTCGCCGGGTGGCTCGGCGGGGCGCTCGCGCTCGTCGCGCTGCCGGCCGCGAACTTCGGCGGCTTCGTCGTGGGCACGCTGCTCGGCATGCTCGGAGCGGCCGCGTCGCTCGCATGGACGGATTCTCCGAGGTCCGAGAGGCCCGAGAGGCCCGAGAGGTCAGAACTGCCCGAGCGGCACCCGAAACCCGAGCGGCGCGATCGGCATCCACAGGCTGCGCGGCAAGAAATGTGCACCGGCCCGCGCCGTGCCGACGAGTCATAACCGCCGCCGAACTCGGTCACGGGCGGAATTCAGGCTAATGTAACGGTGCCGTCGATAACGGCGTTATTCTCGTGTGGCGCCCCCCGGCGCAGACGATATCGATAGTTAGATTTAGGATCCGAGGACGATTACGACGATGGCTTTCGCTCACAACTCCATGCCGACTCGCGCGGCAACCCCGCGCTGCGCCCTCCGCCGTGCATCCGTGGCGCTTCTCGCCGCGGCCACGCCGGCGCTTCTGGTCGCCCCCACGGCGTCCGCGCAGGGCTCCGTGATCGACGGGATCGATGTCCCGCCGTTCCAGACGCAGCAGTTCCAGGCACCGCAGTTGCCGCAGCTCCCGCCCATTCCGCAGCTGCCCCAGCTCCCGCAGATCCCCGATATCGCGACGCTGCAGTCGCAGGTCGTCCAGGCCATCCTCAATGCGGTCGCCGGCATGCCCAGCATCCCGGGCATCGGCTCTCCCGAGGCGATTGCGGCCGGTTCCCTCCAGGGCGCCGGGCTCCCCGTCAATGACGTGGCCGGTCCCTCGCAGACGGACCCGGCGGCGATGTCGCGCGAGGTCTTCGACGCGACCAACGCCTACCGGCAGCGCGTCGGCGTACGGACCCTCGTGTGGGACCAGCACGCCGCGGACGTGGCCACGGCGCACGCCAAGTACCTCTCGCGGGTCGGCGGCGTCGCGCACAACCAGGGCGCGCTCAACGAGGGCATGGGCGAGAACATCGCCGCGAGCTCGGATCCCTGCAACGCGGCCTGCTTCGTCACGCTCTGGGACAACTCGCCCGGCCACCAGGTCAACCTCCGCGACCCCGAATACCGCGGCCTCGGCGTCGGCGTGGCCGTGAACAACGGGCGCGTGTGGGTCGTCCAGGATTTCACGTACTAGGCCGAACCCAGAAGTTGCCAGAGCGCCCGGTTCGCGGGCGTCTCACCAGGAATGACGGCGGAACCCGCCCCTCCCCGAGGGGTGCGGCGTCCGCCGTCATTCCCGATTTTCCCTCGTTCTCGCCCGCCTCGGGCCGAGACGGGCCCCAGTTCGATCCACGCTGAGCCGAAGCGTTGGGGTCGGTAGACCGATCTGTCTATGTTGATCGCGTTCAACCAAACCCGCCCACCGCCTCGGCCCATCCTTCGAGGCGCTCCACGGAAATAGGATCGCCCGCACATGCGCACTCTCATCGTCTTCATCCTCGTCGGCATCGGCGCCCAGCTCGTGGACGGGGCACTGGGCATGGCGTTCGGGGTCACGGCCACGACGTTGTTGCTCTTTTCTGGCGTTGCCGCAGCGCAGGCGAGCTTCGCTGTGCACCTCGCGGAGGTGGGCACGACCCTCGCGAGCGGTCTGAGCCACTGGCGCTTCGACAATGTCGACTGGAAGATCGTGCTCAAGCTCGGCATCCCCGGCGCAGTCGGAGGCTTTACCGGCGCGACGCTGCTGTCGAATCTCTCCACGGAGGCCGCCGAGCCGTGGACCACGGGCATCCTTCTCATGATCGGCGTGTACCTGCTCGTCCGCTTCGGCTTCGGGCTCGGCGCATCGCCGGTGCTCAAGCGCTCGGAGGAGCGGCAGCAGAAGGCCGGCTTCCTCGTCCCGCTGGGCCTCGTCGGCGGCTTCGTCGACGCCTCGGGCGGCGGTGGCTGGGGCCCCATCACCACCTCGACTCTGCTGTCCTCCGGGCGAACCACCCCGCGCCGCGTGATCGGCTCGGTCTCTGCCTCGGAGTTCCTCGTCTCGCTCGCCGCCTCGATCGGGTTCCTCCTCGGCCTCTCCGATCAGCTCGCGGAAATGGGCTGGATAGTCCTCGGCCTCCTCGCCGGTGGCGTGCTCGCGGCGCCGCTCGCCGCGTGGCTCGTCTCGCGGATTAACCCGGTCGTGCTCGGGACCTTCGTCGGCGGCCTGCTCGTGATCACCAACCTCTTCAAGTTCTCCGACATCCTCTCGATCCACGGGGCGGTCGTCGCGGTCGTGTTGCTCGCGGTCCTTGCCGTGACGGTCGCCCTCGGGCTCTCGGCGCTCCGCCGCTCGCGGGCCGGGCAGCAGGTTGGTGCCGGAGACGGCACGGGCGGCACGAAGGGTGCACACGCCGAAACGGGCGACTCGCGGGGGGACGGTGAGGGTGCCGGGAATGTCGACGGTGTCGCACATGCGCCGACTGCCGCCCTCGCCGATTGAGTTCGGCCCCGTAGATCGTCCAACTGCGGCGCTTCCGGAATTATCAACGTATTCCGGCGGCGCCGCCGTGTTTTGCCTACAGTGAGCCTGGTTACAGCGCGGCGTTTCCT
>NZ_DAINST010000012.1:0-950 GCF_036741115.1 Dietzia sp. | reverse complement strand
GAGAGCTATATGAGCATCTCGAGCGGATCCATGCCCATGGGCGCCGTCACGCGGGCATTCGATCTCGGCCGCCGCGTCTCGAAGGCAACACTCGCGGCCGTGGTCGACAAGACCGCCGGACGCCTCCTCGACACCGACCCCGTGGCCGTGAAGATCGGCTAGCTCGGCGCGTCCCCTCGGGCCCGGGTACGTCCATCAGGTCGACGCCGGTTCGAGTCGCCTCCGCCCCGGGGATCATTGATCCCCGGGGCGTTTTCGTGTCCGGTGGCGCGGCACCGGCGGGGCGCGCCCGCCGGAGCGCCCCTAGCGGTGCGCCCCGACGACGTCCCTGAGGACATCGGCCATCGAGAGGATGCCCTCGATGGGCCCTGCGGCGCCCTTCGCGCCATTCCCGCGCACGGCAGCCACGTGAGTCGAAGCCCGGCGCATGTCGTCGAGCACCTCGCGCAGGGGCGCCTCGGGCGAGACCGTGACGAACGGGCGCACGGCCTCCGCCGGCAGCGCCACGCCCGGGTCGAAGCCCTCGAGCACGTCCTTGACGTGGACGTAGCCGGTGAATTCGGCCCCGGCGTCCGCGCCGGAACCAGCATCCCCGCCCCGTACCGGCAGGCGGGAGAACCCGCTCTCCACGCACGCGGCATGGGTCTCCGCGACCGTGGCCTCGGCGCCGATCGAAACGACGTCGGCGAGCGGGGTCATCGCATCGCGAGCCGTGCGCGACTGGAACTCGATCGCGCCTGTGATCAGCGCGGTCTCGTCCCCGTCGAGCGAGCCCGATTCCCCGGACTCGTGCACGACGGAGCGCAGCTGCTCGACGGAGAACGTCGAACCTGCATCGTCGGTGGGCGTCTCGCGGAGCACGTGGCGGACGAAGAGGTTCGCCGAGGTGTTCATCAGCCACACCACCGGCTGCGCCGCGAGCGTGACGAGCCGGAGCGACGGGCCGAGTA
>NZ_DAINST010000011.1:0-47211 GCF_036741115.1 Dietzia sp. | reverse complement strand
ATCGTGCTCTCCAGTGCCACAGCCGCAGCCCTCCCTGGGGTAGTCATCGTGATTCGTGCCGGTTCGCCGGTCCTGCGGGAATTCGCGCAGGACCGGCAGGTCTCACGCGCATCATTCTAGTGTTCTGCGAATGGCTCCTCGGCGAAACGGGCGGCGACACGCTCGGGGCCTCGAATAGTCGAATTCCCGCCGGTGGCGTATGCTCGGGTTCGCATATCGAGCACGGTGCGTTCTCACGCATTCTCGTTCCACCCTCGAGTGGTTCTCCGAAAGCGATCCGCGGTTGTTCGCGGTGGATTCACGGATTCGCTGCCCACGGGCACCAATCCCCACGCCCCGCCACCTGCCCGGTTCCCACGTCCCGGGCCGAATGATTCGGCGCCTCGCCGTCATCCCAATCCTGTTCGGGCCGTTCGGCGATATGCAGACCCCAGACTTCTCGGCGATACATGGCCGAACAATGGCGCGGCCGCTACCTTGCCGCGTCCCTCGGTGGGACCAACCCGCCAGACGGTAAAGAAAGGACCTCCGTGGCTTCAGCGGATACCTCCTCAGACATCGCCTCGCTCCGGCTGCCGGAGCTCCGTGCTCTCGCGCAGCAGATGGGCCTCAAGGGGCTGTCGGGCAAGCGCAAGGGCGAGCTCGTCGCGATGATCCAGGGCGGCAGTGCCCCCGCCGCTCCCGCGCGTTCCGAGCGCCGCGCCGATGCGCCGGCCGGCGAGGGGCAGGGCCGGGACAAGGGCTCGGCCCAGGACCAGGGCAGGGAGCAGGCACAGGCCCAGTTCCAGGACAAGGGCAAGGACCAAGCGTCTGACGGCGCAGGTGCCGATTCCCGGGGCCGCTCCGGTCGCCAGGAACCCGAGAGCTCGCAGCAGTCCGATCAGTCCGCCCAGGGCGGGCGCGATCGCGAACAGCGCGAGCAGAACGACCAGCGCGATCAGGGCGATGGCCAGGGCAACAACGGCGGTAATAACGGCGGCGGCAATAACCAAGGCCAGAACGGCAACGACGGCTCGGGTGATAACGAGCAGGGCGGCCGCCGGAACCGCAACCGTAACCGCAACCGGAACCGCAATAACGGCAACAACGATGGAGCCGGCGGCAACAACAACGGCGGCAATAGCGGCAACGGCGGCAACAACAACGGCGACCAGGGCCAGAACGGCGGCGGAAACAACAATTCCGGCGGCAATGGCCAGGGCAACGGCGGCGGCGGCCAGGGCAACAACCAGAACACTGGCGGCGGGCGAAACAACAACCGCAACGACCGCGACGACGAGGGCCGCGGGCGCCGCGGACGTCGCCGGCGCGACCGCGGCCGCAATCGCGGCGACAACGGCGGGGACAACGAGATCCGCGAGGGCGATGTCCTGCAGCCCGTCGCCGGCATCCTCGACGTTCTCGACAACTACGCGTTCGTCCGCACCTCGGGCTACCTCGCGGGCCAGAATGACGTCTACGTGTCGATGAACATGGTGCGCAAGCACGGCCTGCGCCGCGGCGACGCGGTCATCGGCGCGGTGCGCATGCCGCGCGATGGCGAGGGCTCGGGCAATCAGCGCCAGCAGAAGTTCAATCCGCTCGTCCGGATCGACAGCATCAACGGCGGGCCGGTCGAGGAGGCCAAGTCCCGCGTCGACTTCGGCAAGCTCACCCCGCTGTACCCCAACCAGCGCCTGCGCCTCGAGACGGAGAAGAACGTACTCTCCACGCGAGTCATCGACCTCGTCATGCCGATCGGCAAGGGGCAGCGCGCACTCATCGTCTCCCCGCCGAAGGCCGGTAAGACGACGATCCTGCAGAACATCGCCAACGCGATCGCGACGAACAACCCCGAATGCCACCTCATGGTCGTGCTCGTCGACGAGCGACCCGAGGAAGTCACCGACATGCAGCGTTCGGTGCAGGGCGAGGTCATCGCGTCGACGTTCGACCGTCCGCCGTCAGACCACACGCAGGTCGCCGAGCTGGCGATCGAGCGTGCGAAGCGCCTCGTGGAGATGGGGCAGGACGTCGTCGTCCTCCTCGACTCGATCACCCGCCTCGGCCGCGCCTACAACAACTCCTCGCCGGCATCGGGGCGCATCCTCTCCGGCGGTGTCGACTCCACCGCGCTCTACCCGCCGAAACGCTTCCTCGGCGCAGCGCGCAACATCGAGAACGGCGGCTCGCTCACCATCATCGCCACGGCCATGGTGGAGACCGGCTCGGCGGGCGACACCGTCATCTTCGAGGAGTTCAAGGGCACCGGCAACGCCGAGCTCAAGCTCGACCGCCGCATCTCCGAGCGCCGCGTCTTCCCGGCGGTCGACGTCGGGCCGTCCGGCACGCGCAAGGAGGAGCTCCTCATGGGCGGCGAGGAGGCGCAGATCATGCACAAGCTGCGCCGCGTGCTGTCCGGGCTCGACTCGCAGCAGGCCATCGACCTGCTCCTCTCGCAGCTCCGCAAGACCCAGACCAACTACGAGTTCCTCCTGCAGGTGTCGAAGACCACTCCGACCCTCCCGCAGGACGAGGAGTAAAGAGCCCAGTGAGCAAGACACCTTCCGCTATCGACGACGTCCTCGCCGAGTACCAGGGCCTTGAGATGCAGCTCTCGGACCCTGCGCTGCACGAGAACCCGGCGGAGGCCAGGCGTGTCGGCAAGCGCTTCGCCGAGCTCGGCCCGGTCGTGAACGTCCACAACGCGCTCACCTCCGCCGAGGACGACCTCGCGGCCGCGAAGGAGCTCGCTCACGAGGACAAGTCCTTCGCCGAGGAGGCCGAGCGCCTCGAGGCGGAGGTGGAGCGGCTCCGGGAGCAGATCACCGATCTGCTCGCCCCGCGCGATCCACACGACTCCGACGACATCCTGCTCGAGATCAAGCCGGGTGCGGGCGGCGAGGAGTCTGCGCTCTTCGCCGCGGACCTCGCGAAGATGTACCTCAAGTACGCGGAGAAGTCCGGCTGGAAGGTCGAGACGCTCGGGATCACCGAATCCGATATGGGCGGGTACAAAGACGCGACGTACGCCATCAAGGCGAAGGAGCCGTCTCGTGACGGCGTGTGGGCGCACCTCAAGTTCGAGGGCGGGGTGCACCGCGTGCAGCGTGTGCCCGTCACCGAGTCCCAGGGGCGTATCCACACCTCGGCCGCCGGAGTCATGGTGTTCCCCGAGGCCGAGGCCCCGGAGGAGATCGAGATCAACGACGCCGATCTCCGCATCGACGTGTACCGCTCCTCGGGCAAGGGCGGCCAGGGCGTCAACACGACCGACTCGGCCGTGCGCATCACGCACCTGCCCACCGGCATCGTGGTGACGTGCCAGAACGAGCGCTCGCAGCTCCAGAACAAGGCGCGCGCGATGGAGGTGCTCGCCGCCCGGCTCCAGCAGCAACAGGAGGAGGCCGCGGCCGAGGAGGCCGCCGAGGGACGCGCCGCGCAGATCCGCACGGTCGACCGTTCGGAGCGCATCCGCACGTACAACTTCCCCGAGAACCGCATCGCCGACCACCGCATCGGCTTCAAGGCGAACAACCTCGACCAGGTTCTCGCGGGCGAGATGGGCGACCTCATCGCCGCGCTCCGCGAATCCGAGCGCGCCGAGCGCCTCGAGGAGGCGTAGTTCGCCTACGGCCCGGGCTTCTTCGCCCAGGCCTCTAGGCCCCTGAGTCCCCGGGCCTACGGCCCCTCGTGCTCCCCAGGCCACAGGGCGGCCACGGCCGAACCTCTCCTTAAGGACGAACCCCACCCATGACGACGGACGTCCCGGATCTCCTCCGCGAGCTCGCCTCCCGACTCGCCTCCGCCGGGAGGGAATCGGGAGCCGCGGAGGCCGCGACCATCGCGAGCCACGCGGCGGGGATCAGCCGTGGCGAGCTCGCGGCCGCCGCCACCCTGCCCGACGAGGTCGCCGAGCGGGCCCGCGCTTTCGCCGCGCGCCGGGCGGACACCGGCGAGCCACTGCAATACGTGCTGGGCCAGGCCGTGTCCGGGGCGCTCGATCTCGCGGTCGGTCCCGGAGTGTTCATCCCACGCCCGGAGACAGAACTCCTCGTCGACTGGGTGCTCCGCAATCTCCCCGCCCCTGCGCCCGCCGCGGGGGAGTCGGCCGAGAAGGCACAGGTGCCCGTCGTCATCGATCTGTGCGCGGGGAGCGGGACGATCGCGCTCGAGCTCGCCCACGCGCGGCCGGGGATCGCGGTCCACGCGGTCGAGCTGGATCCGGACGCCGCGACATGGCTGCGGCGCAACGCCGCCGCGCGCGCCGCGGCAGGCGACACTCCGATCCGGATCGCCGAAGCCGACGCCACGGACCTCGACCGATTGCTCGAGGTGTTCCCCGAGCTCGACGGGTCCGCGAGCGCCGTCGTGAGCAACCCCCCGTACATCCCCGCCGCGGCCGAGGCCGAACTCCCGGCGGAGATCACCGCCCACGAGCCCGCCAGCGCCCTCTACGGCGGGCCCTCGGGTAACGACGTCATCGCGGGGATCGTGCCCGTCGCCGCGCGCCTGCTCGCGCCCGGCGGAATCTGCGCCTGCGAGCACGACGACGCGACCGGCGATTCCGTCGAGGCGCTGTTCGAGGCGCACGGCGGTTTCGTCGATGTGCAGCGTCATCGCGACTTGGCGGGACGCCCCAGGTTCGTCACGGCGCGGCGAGGGTAGATTCAACAGAGGGATTCGCCGCGCCGTGGCGGATCGCCGGCAGGATTTTCGAGGAAGGGAGAACGGTCGGTGAGCCTGACCTACAACTGTGGCGAGGAGAGCAGCCGGAAGGTGGGCCTCACTCAGGCGACGAGCACGCTTCGCTCGGGCCGGCTCGTCGTGATGCCCACGGACACCGTCTACGGCATCGCCGCCGATCCCTTCAATCCCGATGCCGTCGCCGCGCTCCTCGCGGCGAAGCACCGCGGCCCGGACATGCCCGTGCCCGTGCTCGTCGGCTCGTGGGACACCATCGACGGCCTCGTGCCCTCGGTGAGCGCCGAGGCACGCACGCTCATCCGCGCGTTCTGGCCCGGTGGGCTGTCGATCGTCGTGCCGCAGGCGCCGTCTCTCACGTGGAACCTCGGGCACACCGCGGGCACCGTGATGCTCCGGATGCCGTTGCACCCCGTCGCCATCGAGCTCCTCCGCGAGACCGGCCCGCTCGCCGTGTCGAGCGCGAACGTCTCGGGGAATCCGCCGGCGCAGACCGCGGCCCAGGCCAAGGAGCAGCTCGGCGAGTCCGTTTCTGTGTACCTCGAATCGGGGAACTCGGATATCGGTACGGCCTCGACCATCGTCGACCTCTCCCGCGGGGCGCCGCGGATTATCCGCGAGGGCGCCGAGACCGCCGAGCGTGTGGCGGAGGCGCTCGGGGTCTCCGCTGAGTCGCTGCGGGGATAGTCGGTGGTACTCGCGCAGTCCGTGGGAGGCTCGCTCGGCGGCGCCGGCGTGCCCTATCGCGAACTGCTGCTCATCGCCGTCGTCGCGGGGCTGGTCACGTTCGTCATCACGGGCTTCGTCAAGGGGTTCGCGCCGATGGTGGGCGGGGTCAAGTACCCGCGTGGCCGCGACGTGCACGTGATCCCGACGCCGCAGATCGGTGGCCTCGGGATCTTCACCGGCTTCTGCGTGGCCGTCTTCCTCGCCTCGAACCTCCCGGCGCTCACCCGCTCGTTCCCGCCGTTCACCTCCGACGTACAGACGGTGATGGTCGCCGGGGGAGTCATCGTGCTGCTCGGCTTCGTCGACGACACCCTCGAGCTCGGCGCGGTGACCAAGCTCGTCGGACAGATGGCTGCCGCCGGGGTGCTGTGTGTCGGTGGCGTCACCTGGTTCCTCGTCTACATCCCGTGGAGCGGGAACATCCTCGTGCTCGACCAACTCCAGGCGGGCGTGGCCACCGCACTGTTTGTGCTCATCGTCGTCAACGCGGTGAATTTCGTTGACGGCCTCGACGGGCTCGCGGCGGGGATCGGCACGATCGTGGCGATGGCGCTGTGTCTGTTCGCCATGGCGATCCTCTACCAGCAGGGCGGCACCGTGAGTGCTTATCCGCCCGCCTTGATCACGGCTGTTCTGGCGGGAGCGTGCCTTGGTTTCCTCCCGCACAATTTCCACCCGGCCCGGATCTTCATGGGCGATACCGGCGCGATGTTCATCGGGCTCATGCTCGCCGCCGCCTCGATCAACGTCTCCGGGCGGATCTCGCAGTCGATGTACGGATCGCAGAACCTCCTCGTCCTGCTGTCGCCGGTGATCGTCGTGGGGGCCGCGCTCTTCGTCCCGCTCCTCGACCTCGTCCTCGCGGTGGTGCGCCGCGTCCGCGCCGGTAAACACCCGTTCTCCGCGGACCGCAAGCATCTGCACCACAGGCTCCTCGAGCTCGGGCACTCGCAGACGCTCGTCGCCCTGGTGATCTACGCGTGGGTCGCGCTCTTCGCCTTCGGGGCCGTCTCGCTAACCGTGTTCCCCGCCCGCTGGACCGTGCCCGCGGTGCTCATCTGCCTCGTGCTCGTCATCGTCTTCACCGCCACGCCGCTGTGGATGGGCGCGAGCGGACGACGGCTCGGCCGCTTCGGCCGCCGCCGCGTGGGAAGTGGCGCGGGGAGAAGCTCCGAGAGCGCCACCCACAAGGGCTGACGCCTCGGGCGGCACTACCGGCCGAAGGCCCTGGCGCACGCGGGGTGCGCAGCTGGGTCGCGACCAACCCGCCCTTTAGACTCGGAGCCATGACGATCGATCCCACCGCGAACGCCGGCGGCTCAGGCCCAGACGACTCCGCATCCCAGACGCGCTCCCTCGCGATCAGCGAGCACACCGTAGCGCTCCGCAAGGCGCTCCTGCTCGGAACCCTCGCCTGGCTGCTCATGTCCGTGATCTCCGTCGTGGTCTGGCTCCTCGTCTCCGGGACGCCCGGCATCTGGGGGGTCCTCGTCGGCGCGGCCATCGGTGGCTTTTTCGTGTTGACGACGGCAATCGTGACCCTCGCGACGGCGAATTCCCGCGCGGCGACGATGGGCGCGACCCTCCTCGGCACGTGGCTGCTCAAGCTCATCGTCGTGATTCTCGTCGTCGCGCTGATCAAGGGCATGGATTTCTACTCGCGGCCCGCCCTCGTGGTCACCATGGCGCTATCGCTCGTCGTGGTGCTCGCAGTGGAGACGTGGACCGTGATGCGCTCCAACGCGCCCGTCATCGAGCCGGCGATCTTCCGACAGAAGTAGGGCTGCGTCGACCTGGGAATCGCACGCTCCGCCGTCATTCCACGGATTTCGCGACACATGACGAATTGATTTGCGCAATCTGAGAAGGCGCTAGAAACGACACGTCAACGGCCCGGCGGAGCGCCGCGCGGGGCAGGGGCCCAAGTGTCATTTCGGTTACATGCTTTGTTACTATCTTCATAGTGTGCCGACGGACTCCACACGGGGCTCCAGATGGGAAACCATGCGGAGCTCGGCGCCGGACCCACTCGAAACGAGTAGAGGTTCAGCTGTCGTGGGAAAGTCCGCGCATACGCCTGCGCATGTCACAAGGACGTGTCCGCAGCCCGATGGACCGAACCGCACCGCACCATCCAGGCGGCCCGAGTAGGGGAGAGAACGCTGAGCACCACAACGCTGGCATTCAAGGGCGAATTCCACGCCCCCACGCTGAACGATTTTTTCCCCGATGCGGTTCTGTTTGGGGGCACCCCCTTCCAGCTCGATCGGATCATGCTGATCCGCCTGCTGATGACCGTCCTCGTGGCCCTGTTCTTCTTCTTCGCGCTCCGCGGCGCGAAGATCGTGCCGCGCGGTGCGCAGAACGTCGCCGAGATCGCTCTCGATTTCGTGCGGGTCAACATCGTCGAGGAGATCATCGGCAAGAAGCACGGTTACCGCTTCCTGCCGCTCGTCACCACCATCTTCTTCCTGGTCCTGGCGTGTAACCTCCCGTCGGTCATCCCGTTCCTCAACATCTCGCCGAACGCGCGCATCGGCATGCCGCTGGTCCTCGCGGTGGTGGCGTACATCGCCTTCATCTACGCGGGCTCCAAGGAGTACGGGTTCTTCTCCTTCGTGGGGAAGTCGATCGTCGTGCCGAACCTGCCGCTCCCGCTGCACTTCCTCGTGATCCCGATCGAGTTCCTCTCGACCTTCGTCCTCCGCCCGCTCACGCTGACGATTCGTCTCATGGCCAACATGCTCGCCGGGCACATCATGCTCGTCCTGCTGTTCTCCGCGACGAACTTCTTCTTCTGGCAGTTCAGCGGCTGGACGATCGTCAGCCCGGTGACGTTCATCGTCTCGATCGGCTTCATGCTCTTCGAGCTCCTGGTTATCTTCCTCCAGGCCTACATCTTCGCCCTGCTCACCGCCGTGTACATCGAGCTGGCGATCCACGCCGACAGCCACTAGGGCCGCGGGCCCGGTAGCAGAGCGCGGGTAACCCGCCCGGCGCGCTCCCGGAGCCCCGCCCCAGGGGATCGGCACCACAGACCACCTGTCCGACCACCAACCACCACACAGACCTGACCGTCTCCGCGGACCTCGCGGGGCGGCCAACCGAAAGGGAATGGATTCCAGATGGATATCGTCACTCTCGCCCAGGCGGCTTCCGAGACCAAGTTCAAGGGCCTCGGCGCCGTCGGCTACGGCCTCGCGGCCATCGGCCCGGGCGTCGGCATCGGCATCGTCGTCGGCAAGGCCATCGAGGGCATGGCCCGCCAGCCCGAGATGGCCGGCCAGATCCGCACCACGATGTTCCTCGGCATCGCCTTCACCGAGGCCCTGGCCCTCATCGGTATCGTCACCGGCTTCATTTTCTAAATTCGCCTCGACGAGAAGTAAGGACCAACTAGATGATCTCCGATCTCGTATTCCTCGCCGCCGAAGGTGGTGAGTCTCTCCCGCTGGAGGAAGAGCCCAACGTGCTCCTCCCGGCGTGGTACGACATCGTCTGGTCGCTCGTTGCCTTCGTCATCCTTCTCATCGTCTTCTGGAAGTTCGTTCTTCCGATGGTGAAGATGGTGGTTGCGGCGCGCACCGAGAAGATCGAGGGCGGTATCGAGCGCGCCGAGGCGGCTCAGCGCGAAGCCAAGGAGGCGCTCGACAAGTACAACGAGCAGCTCGCCGAGGCCCGCGGTGAGGCCGCGAAGATCCGCGAGGACGCCCGCCTCCAGGGGCAGCAGATCCTCACGGACATGAAGGCCGATGCACAGAAGGAAAGCGACCGCATTGTCGCCAGCGGCCAGCAGCAGCTCGACGCGCAGCGCCAGCAGATCGTGCAGGAGCTCCGCTCGGACCTCGGCAACCAGGCGGTGAGCCTGGCCGAGAAGCTCATGGGCGAGCAGCTGTCGGATTCCGTCAAGCAGTCCGGCACCATCGACCGCTTCCTGGCCGACCTGGACAAGGTCTCCGGGCCGGGTCAGAAGTAAGGAAAGTGACGTAAAGATGCACGCAGCCAGCCGCGATGCCCTCGCGAAGTGCCGTGAGAAGTTGCAAGGAACGATCGGGCAGAAGTCGGACGGGGGAGCCACTGCCGCCACAATCGGCAGCGAGCTCTTTCAGGTGGTCGAGGTTCTCGATGCCGATCGTTCGCTCCGCATCGCGGTCGCCGATTCTTCGGCGCCGGCAGCAGCCCGCCAGGACCTCGCGCGTTCCCTCTTCGGATGGAAGGTCGGCGACGCCACCCTCGAGATCGTTCTCGAGGCCGTTGGTCAGAGTTGGTCGAACCCGCGCGATCTCCGCGACGGACTCGTCGACCTGGGCCGCCTGAGCCTCTTGGCTTCGGCCGCGGCACAGGGGCAGCTCGCGACGGTCGAGGACGAGCTGTTCCGGCTCGGCCGCATCGTCGCGGGCAACCCGGAGTTCGAGCAGGCGCTCGCCGACAGGCAGGCGCCGGCGGACGCCAAGCGTGCACTCCTCGGAACGGTCCTCTACGGCAAGGTCACCGCGGTGACCGAGACGCTGGCCTCCCAGGCCGTCGTCCGCCCGGAGAGCCGACCCGCGGAGGATCTCGATGCGCTGTCCCGTATGGCCGCGGAGCTCCAGGGCACCTCGGTCGCCGACGTGACGAGCGCGAAGGATCTGTCGGACGAGCAGCTCTCGTCCCTCAAGGCCCGTCTCGGGAAGATCTACGGTAAGGACATGGCCGTACACCTCTCGGTCGATCCCACGATCATGGGTGGTCTTGTCATCCGGGTGGGCGACGAGGTCATCGACGGAAGCGTCTCCGGCCGTATCGAATCGATGCGCCGCCGTATTCCGTGACCCCTCGGTCGGTGTCGCCCTGCGGGAGCGGCATCGGCCACGACGACAACGGCCGCCCGGCGGTCGGTGTCCACCCGCGAGACCACGTAAAGAGTCGATTGGCCCCAATCGATACCCGAACTTAGTGAGAGCAGGAAACACATGGCGGAGTTGACGATCTCCTCCGACGAGATCCGCAGCGCGATTGCAAACTACACCCAGAGCGTGTCGCAGGAAGCTTCCCGCGACGAGGTCGGCATCGTGACCGACACCAGTGACGGCATCGCCCACATCAGTGGGCTCCCGTCCGCGATGGCCAACGAGCTCCTGGAGTTCCCGGGCGGCGTCCTCGGCGTGGCCCTGAACCTCGACGACCGCGAGATCGGCGCCGTCATCCTCGGTAACTTCGACGAGATCGAGGAGGGCCATGAAGTCCGCCGCACGGGCGACGTCCTCTCCGTCCCGGTGAGCGACAACTTCCTCGGGCGCGTCGTCAACCCGCTCGGCGAGCCCATCGACGGTCTCGGCCCGATCGAGGCCACCGAGCGTCGCGCCCTCGAGCTCCAGGCCGCCTCGGTCCTCGAGCGCCAGCCCGTCGAGGAGCCGATGCAGACCGGTATCAAGGCCGTCGACGCGATGACCCCGATCGGCCGCGGCCAGCGTCAGCTCATCATCGGCGACCGCAAGACCGGCAAGACCACGCTCTGCATCGACGCGATCCTCAACCAGAAGGCCAACTGGGAGTCGGGCGACAAGACGAAGCAGCTCCGCTGCATCTACGTCGCCGTCGGCCAGAAGGGCTCCACCATCGCGGGCGTCAAGGCGACTCTCGAGGAGTACGGCGCGATGGAGTACACCACCATCGTCGCGGCCCCGGCCTCCGACTCCGCCGGCTTCAAGTGGCTCGCGCCCTTCACCGGCTCGGCACTCGGCCAGCAGTGGATGTACGAGGGCAACCACGTCCTCATCGTCTTCGACGACCTCTCCAAGCAGGCCGAGGCCTACCGTGCGATCTCCCTCCTCCTCCGCCGCCCGCCGGGCCGCGAGGCCTACCCGGGCGACGTGTTCTACCTGCACTCCCGCCTCCTCGAGCGTTGCGCGAAGCTCTCCGACGAGCTCGGCGGCGGTTCGATGACCGGCCTGCCGATCATCGAGACCAAGGGTAACGACGTCTCGGCGTTCATCCCGACCAACGTCATCTCCATCACCGACGGCCAGGTCTTCCTCGAGTCCGACCTGTTCAACCGCGGTGTCCGCCCGGCCGTCAACGTCGGTATCTCGGTCTCCCGTGTCGGTGGCGCGGCCCAGACCAAGGGCATGAAGAAGGTGTCGGGCTCCCTGCGTCTCGACCTCGCGGCGTTCCGCGACCTCGAAGCCTTCGCGACGTTCGCCTCCGACCTCGACGCTGCCTCCAAGGCGCAGCTCGAGCGCGGTTCCCGCCTCGTCGAGATCCTCAAGCAGGACCAGAACGCCCCGGTGTCGGTCGAGGACCAGATCGTCTCGATCTTCCTCGCCTCCGAAGGTGCTTACGACTCGGTCCCGGTAGAGGACGTCCGCCGCTTCGAGGACGAGCTCATCGCCGACCTGCACCACAGCGCCTCCGATGCCTACGAGCAGATCGAGGGCGGCAAGGTGCTCAACGACGAGTCGAAGTCCTCGCTCCTCGAGCGCACCGATGCCTTCAAGCAGGGCTTCGTTGCCTCCGACGGTTCGCGGGTCGTCGAGCAGCCGGCCGACGCGATGGATTCCGAGGACGTGGCCAAGGATCAGCTCCACGTCACGAAGAAGACCTCGTAGGGCCGTAGGACTCTGTTCGAGATGACACTCAACGAACGTCGAACCAACGAGGGGAGGGCATAGCACATGGCGAACTTGCGAGAACTACGCAGCCGGATCAAGTCGGTCAATTCGACCAAGAAGATCACCAAGGCGCAGGAGCTCATCGCTACCTCGCAGATCACGAAGGCGCAGCAGCGTGTCGAAGAGGCGCGCCCCTACGCCGATCAGATCACCGCTATCCTCCAGGACCTCGCGTCCGCTTCGTCTCTGGATCACAAGATGCTCAACGAGCATCCGGATCCGAAGCGCGCCGCGATCCTGGTGGTGAGCAGCGACCGCGGTATGTGCGGTGGCTACAACTACAACGTGTTCAAGGCGACCGCCGAGCTCCGTGCTCTCCTCGAGTCCGAGGGCAAGGAAGTCGACCTCTACGTGATGGGCGGCAAGGGAGTCGGCTACTACCGCTTCCGCGGAACGCCGCTCGCCGGCTCGTGGACCGGTTTCTCCTCGAAGCCGGTCTACGAGGACGTCCAGGGCGTCTTCGGTCTCCTCGCCGCACTCTTCCGCGCCGGCGCGGGGGAGCAGGTCGAGGGCTCGGAATTCCTAGACAACGACACGAGCAGCTACGAGGGCGTCGACGAGGTCCACCTCATCTACACCCGCTTTGAGTCGATGCTCACGCAGACGGCGCAGGCTCGTCGCCTCGCGCCGATCGAGACCGTCGTCGGCGAGGAATCGATGCATCTCGGCGACGGGATGGTCGAGGACGATTCCACAGCCGAGATCAAGCCGGAGCTGAACTTCGAGCCGGACGCGCAGACCCTGCTCGACGCGATCCTCCCGCGGTACCTCGGTTCCCGCGCCTTCGCGGCGCTTCTCGAGTCGGCCGCATCGGAGTCGGCGGCGCGCCGTACGGCCATGAAGGCCGCGACGGACAACGCCACCGAGCTCGTCAACAACCTGAGCCGAGAGGCCAACCAGGCCCGGCAGGCACAGATCACCCAGGAAATCAGCGAGATTGTCGGTGGCGTCGATGCGCTTGCCGCTAGCGCAGGAAGTGATTAGGAAATGAGCACCCCCGTAATGGAGCAGAGCCAGAGCGGCACGGCCGGCCTCACCGGCCGCGTGTCCCGCGTGCTCGGTGCGGTCGTCGACGTGGAATTCCCCCGCGGCGCCCTTCCCGAGCTGTTCAACGCACTCACCGTCGAGATCGGGCTCGAGTCGGTCGCGAAGACCGTGACCCTCGAGGTCGCCCAGCACCTCGGCGACAACATGGTCCGCACCATCTCGATGCAGTCCACCGACGGACTCATCCGTGGCGCGACCGTCACCGACACCGGTAAGCCGATCTCGGTCCCGGTCGGCGACGAGGTCAAGGGCCACGTCTTCAACGCCCTCGGCGACTGCCTCGACGCACCGGGCACCGGTCGTGACGGCGAGCAGTGGGGCATCCACCGCCAGCCGCCGGCCTTCGACCAGCTCGAGGGCAAGACCGAGATCCTCGAGACCGGCATCAAGGTCATCGACCTCCTCACCCCGTACGTCAAGGGCGGCAAGATCGGCCTCTTCGGCGGCGCCGGCGTGGGCAAGACGGTGCTCATCCAGGAGATGATTACCCGTATCGCCCGCGAGTTCTCCGGTACCTCGGTGTTCGCCGGCGTCGGCGAGCGCACCCGTGAGGGCACCGACCTCATCCTCGAGATGGACGAAATGGGCGTCCTCCAGGACACGGCCCTCGTCTTCGGCCAGATGGACGAGCCGCCGGGGACGCGTATGCGCGTCGCCCTTTCGGCGCTCACGATGGCGGAGTACTTCCGCGACGTCGAGGGCCAGGACGTGCTCCTCTTCATCGACAATATCTTCCGCTTCACGCAGGCCGGCTCGGAGGTCTCCACCCTCCTCGGACGCATGCCTTCGGCCGTCGGTTACCAGCCGACGCTGGCGGACGAGATGGGTCAGCTTCAGGAGCGGATCACGTCGACGAAGGGCCGCTCGATCACCTCGCTGCAGGCGATCTACGTCCCTGCCGACGACTACACCGACCCGGCTCCGGCGACCACCTTCGCCCACCTCGACGCGACCACGGAGCTCTCCCGCTCCATCGCCTCCAAGGGCATCTACCCGGCCGTCGACCCGCTCACCTCGACCTCTCGAATCCTCGAGCCGTCTATCGTGGGCGAGGAGCACTACCGCGTCGCGCAGGAAGTCATCCGGATCCTCCAGAAGTACAAGGAGCTCCAGGACATCATCGCGATCCTCGGTATGGACGAGCTCTCCGAAGAGGACAAGATCACGGTCCAGCGCGCCCGCCGCATCGAGCGCTTCCTCGGCCAGAACTTCCTCGTCGCGATCAAGTTCACCGACATCCCCGGTTCGGTCGTGCCGATCAAGGACACCATCGAGGCGTTCGACAAGATCTGCAAGGGCGATCTCGACCACATCCCCGAGCAGGCGTTCAACGGCGTCGGCGGTCTCGACGACGTCTACGCGGCCGCCGAGAAGCTCGCCAAGTAGGAGGCACCCACATGGCAGACCTCGAGGTCGTCATCGTCACCGTCGAGCGCGAGTTCTGGTCGGGCACGGCGAGCATGGTGGTTGCCAAGACCACCGAGGGCGAGATCGGTATCCAGCGCGGCCACGAGCCGCTGCTGGGCCAGCTCGACGCCACGGGCACCGTCTCGGTCTACACGGACGAGGGCAAGAGTGTCGCCTCCGTCCGTGGCGGGTTCATCTCCGTCACCGCATCGAAGGTGCAGGTGCTCGGTGAGGGCGCCGACTGGGCCGAGAACATCGACAAGGCCGCCGCCGAGCGGATCCTCGCCGATTCCGGCTCCTCTGAGCTCCAGCGTGACACCGCCCGCTCCCGGATTCTCGCCGTGGAGAAGGCCGGCGCCTAGCTCCGGCCGAAAGGCACCTGGCGAGACCGGTCGAGTAGCCCGGTTCCGCTCGAGGAGGGGGTCGATCCCGAACAGGGGTCGACCCCCTCCTTTCGTTTGTGCCGTGGCGCGGCCGCGCAGTAGGTTTTATGACAACCGAATCGCCTGAACAACGCAGGGGGGTGTCGGATGGTAACGAGGGTCCTCATTGCCGTCGTGCTCGTCGTGGTGGTGGCCTTGCTCGTCGCCGTCGCCTATCGCTTCCTCATGTTCCGCGGCTCGGGGGCCCCCATCGTCATGTCGACCCCCGCGCGGGCCGGTGCGCCCGACCGCTGGCGGCATGGAATCCTCCGCTATACCGAGGACACGGCGATGATCGTCAAGCTGTTCAGTCTGCGGCCCACATCCGATCTCGTCCTCCGCCGTCAGTCCATAGTCCTCGACGTCGCGCGCAAGCCCGGAACCGAAGGGGAGCTCGCGTTCGTGGACCCGGACGAGGTCATCGTCCCGTTTACCGCCACAGACCTTCGCGGGCGCCCCGTAGCCGGTTCGCTCGCACTGTCCAACCAGTCGCACGCCGCCATGCGATCGTGGGTCGAAGCCTGTTCGTCCCAGCAGATCAAAGGGCGGCGTGCCCGTTTCTAGATAGAGGCCGCCCTTGCGACTCGTCATCGCCGAGTGCCAGGTCGACTACGTCGGCCGGCTCACCGCCCACCTTCCGCGCGCGAAGCGACTCCTTCTCGTCAAGGCCGACGGTTCGGTGAGTGTCCACGCAGACGATCGTGCCTACAAGCCGCTCAATTGGATGAGCCCGCCGTGCACGCTCACCGAGTTCGAGCTCTCCGGCGGCGAGCCCGCGGAAGGCGCTCCGGCGTCTGCGGCGACCGCCCCGTTCCCCGAGGACGCCGAACGCGCGTGGATCGTTGAGAACAAGGCGGGGGAGCAGCTCCGTATCTCGCTGTTCTCCGTCGACCTCGACGAGTCTCAGGAGCTCGGCGAGGACCCGGGGCTCATCAAGGACGGCGTCGAGGCGCATCTACAGGAGCTGCTGGCCGAGCACATCGGCACGCTGGGCGAGGGGTACTCGCTCATCCGGAGGGAATACATGACGGCGATCGGTCCCGTCGACATTCTGTGCAGGGATTCCGACGGCGGGACGGTCGCGGTGGAGATCAAACGCCGGGGCGAGATCGACGGCGTCGAGCAGCTCACCCGCTACCTCGAGCTCCTCAACCGCGATCCGCACCTCGCCCCCGTCGAGGGCGTGTACGCGGCGCAGGTGATCAAGCCGCAGGCCAAGACTCTCGCCGAGGATCGCGGCATCCGCTGCCTCACCCTCGACTACGACGCCCTGCGCGGCACCGACAGCCTCGAGCTGCGGTTGTTTTAGGCCCCGCCCGGCCGGACCCTCTGTCCGGATCGGGAATGCGGATGAGAGGAGCGTGGCGTGGGCCGGAAGAACAGGAGGCCGCGGCTGGTCGGCGGCGATGCGCCTCTGCGCGGCGGGCCCGCCCGGCGCGAAACCGGGCCGCTCGGGGACACCGGCTCCTTCTACCGGGTGGTGCTCATCCCCGCCCAGCGCGCCGCGAAGGCCTACCGTTGCCCGGGCTGCGACCAGGAGATCGCGAGGGGCGTCGCGCACGTCGTCGCGTGGCCCGAGGACGACGAGGCGGGCGAGTGGCGGCGACACTGGCACTCGGGCTGCTGGACGGCCCGCGCGACGCGGAGCATCACCCGCCGCTGGAGCTGAGCCCGCATAGGGCTGTCACGCCGAACTGCTGCGGCGCCACGGGTGAGCGAGCCCGGAGCGCTAGGACTCGCTTCGGGAGTCCCGGGCGTTGACGCGGCCTTGTGCGCCCTCGGCGTGCCTGCCGGTCGGTGCGTCCCGTGCGTCCCACGAAGCCGGGAGACGCTTGGAGAGCCGGGTGAGCTCGCCGTCATACCGCGGCCTATCGAGTTCGAAGGATTCGAGGACCGAGCGGGCGCGGGCGATGTCCGAGAGCATCGACTTGCGCACCGATCCGAGCTCGCCGACTCGGTCGTACGCGGCCGCGACGAGCTCGTCGGCGTCCTCGCGGGCGGCGGCGCGGGCCGCCTTGGCATCGGCCTCGGCTTCCGCGCGCCAGCGGCGGGCGTCCTCCTCGGCGGCCGTTCGCCACTCGCGCGCGTCGTTCTCGGCGGCCGCGCGCCAGTCCCGCGCGTCTCCGGTCGCGGCATCCCTGGCGGCGCGAGCGGCCTCGGCTGCGGCGAGACGCTCGGTCTCGATCTCCTCGTTGGTCGCGACGCGACGTGCATCGGAGGCAATCCGGTAGTCCTCGTCCTCGGCCTCGCGCCGGCTGCGCGCCTCGGCGTCGAGACGCTCTCGCGTCTGTGCCGCGGCGAGATCCCTGGCCTGGATGTCGTGCTCGGCGGCGGCCACGGTCCGCGAAGCCTCGCGGCGGGCGGATTCGAGGATGCGGCCGCGCTCGCCGGAGATCTGCTCGGCCTGGAGGCGGGCCTGGCGGACGATCTCGTCCGCCTCCGAACGAGTACGCCATGCGTAGTCGTCCGCCTCGTTGCGGGTGGCGTTGGCGTCCGTGACGGCGCTGTTCCGCGTCTCCTCGGCCTCCTGATCCGCGAGGAGCAGCATGCTGCGCAGGCGCTCGGACATGTCGTTGCTCGTGACCGGCGACTTGCCCAGGCGCGTGACCTCGCCGCGGAGACGCTCGATCTCCCTGTTGGCCTCCGCGAGTTGCGTCTCGAGCCGGTTGCCGTGCGTGATGGCCTGGTGGCGATCCGCCTGCAGCATCCCGGCTTCCGCCTCGAGTCGCGTGATCGCCTCGATGACCGCGCCGGGCTCGTAGCCCCTACGGACGGTCGCGAGGTTGTGGCGCAGGGCGATTTCGTGATCGGCGGTGGACATGCGCCTAGGATAAACCAGCCCGTCGCGCCGGGTCGCTAATGCGAGACGGCGGGCTCCACGAGCTCTAGGAGGACGCCGCCGGCGTCCTTCGGGTGCACGAAATTGATGCGCGAATCCGCAGTGCCGCGGCGGGGCTCGGGGTAGAGCACGCGGACGCCCGCAGCGTCGAGGTGCGCCATGACCGCCTCGATGTCCGAGACCCGTACCGCCATCTGCTGGAGCCCGGGTCCGTTCTTCTCGAGGAACTTCGCGATCGTCGAGGACTCCGAGAGCGGCGCGAGCACCTGGATCATCGCCGAGCCCGGTGCGGCGCCCGCGGGGGCGAGCATGGCCTCGCGGACGCCTTGCTCCTCGTTGACCTCTTCGTGGGTGTTGACGAAGCCGAGTGCGTCTCGATACCAGGCGATCGCCGCCTCGAAATCGGCCACTGCGACGCCGACGTGGTCGACTGCGGTCACGAGACCGGCCGGGATGGCCGAGATTCCGGTGTTTCCAGTTGCCATGAGTTAACCGTTTTCGTTGATTCCGCTCGTTATACGCGGTTTTGATTGCCCTGTGGGATTCCGGACCGACTATAGTCGGCCATGAGTTCCCATCGCTGCCGTTTCGCGGTCTACCGCGGGCGGCAGGCGAGTCCCCGCGCCGGCCCTGTGCACGGGGATCCGGTTCGAGCCAGGAGATCTACCGTGACGACCAATAGCCCCATCGCCGCAGCGGACATCGACGACGACGCCATCGTCATCGTCTCCGGAGCACGCACCCCGTTCGGCAGGCTTCAGGGCGCGCTCTCCTCGCTCTCCGCGCCGAAGCTCGGCGCGGAGGCGATCAAGGGCGCGCTCGCCAAGGGCGGCGTCGCTGCCGACTCCGTCGACTACGTGATCATGGGCCAGGTCCTCGGTGCCGGCGTCGGCCAGATGCCCGCCCGCCAGGCGATGCTGGGCGCCGGAATTCCCGCTTCGGCGCACGCGCTCACGATCAACAAGATGTGCCTCTCCGGTCTCACGGCGATCGCCCTGGCCGGGCAGGCCATCCGCGCGGGTGAGGCGAAGGTGGTCGTCGCCGGCGGCCAGGAGTCGATGTCGCTCGCCCCGCACCTGCTGCCCAAGTCCCGCTCGGGCTACAAGTACGGCTCCGTCGAGGTGCTCGACCACATGGCCTACGACGGCCTCGAGGACGTGCCGACGGAGCAGCCCATGGGTGCGCTCACCGAGCAGCGCAACGCCGAGCTCCGCATCGGCCGCGAAGAGCAGGACGAGTTCTCCGCGACCTCGCACCAGCGCGCCGCCGCCGCGTGGGAGAAGGGACTGTTCGCCGACGAGGTCGTCCCCGTGACCATCTCGGGCCGCAAGAGTGACACCGTCGTGGAGACCGACGAGGGCGTCCGTGGCGATGCCACTGCCGAATCGCTCGGCAAGCTCCGCCCCGCCTTTTCGAAGGACGGGACCATCACGGCAGGCTCGTCGTCCCAGATCTCGGATGGCGCCTCCGCAACGGTGGTGACGACGGCCGCCACCGCTCGCAAGGAGGGCTGGCCCATCCTCGCCGAGGTCGTCCAGTACGGCACGGTCGGCGGGCCCGATTCCACGCTGCAGCACCAGCCGGCCGCCGCCGTCGCGGACGCCTCCGCGAAGTCCGGTGTCGCCGTCGAGGACATCGATCTCTTCGAGTTCAACGAGGCCTTCGCCTCCGTGGGCATCCACTCGACGCGAGAGCTCGGCATCGATCCGGAGCTCGTCAACGTCAATGGCGGTGCCATCGCGATCGGCCACCCCATCGGAGTCTCGGGCAATCGCGTCGTGCTCACGCTCGCGCTGGAGCTCGCGCGCCGCGGCGGCGGGACCGGCGCTGCAGCGCTCTGTGGCGGCGGCGGCCAGGGCGACGCCCTGATCATCCGCGTGCCCGCGCAGGGCTGAGCCACTCGAGGGGGCCGGGCCGCACCGAGCGTTCGCCCGGCCCGGCCGAGCGGCCTGGCCCGGCCGAGCGGCCTGGCCCGGCCGAGCGGCCTGGCCCGGCAGTGTGGGACGGCGCGGCAGTGTGGCACGGCCGGTCCGCGCGGTTCGACCCGGCGGCGAGTCCTCCGCGGGAAATGGAACAATTGTGGCGTGACTCGACCGAATAATCGCCCAGCCAGCCGCCGCGCATCCGCATCTGATGCGCGCCTCGCCGCCTCGCTCTCGGGGGCGGTCGACCTTTCCGGGATCAAGGATCGCGCCGACGCGCAGAAGCGCGCGCCCGAGGGCGGGGGAGCCGCCAGCGCCGGCAACTCGGCCGGCGCCTCCGGCGCCCCCGCTGCTCCTGGTTCCACGAGCCTCCAGGTCAACGAGCAGAACTTCGAAACCGAGGTGCTCCAGCGCTCGATGCAGGTGCCCGTGCTCGTGGAGCTCGGTTCCTCGCGGGCCCCCACGGCGATGACCTCCACGCTCTCCCGCCTCGCCGCCGAGGACGGTGGCACGTGGGTCCACGCGTACTGCGACGTCGACCAGTCGCCGGGCATCGCCCAGGCGTTCCGCGCGCAGGGGGTTCCCATGGTCATCGCGGTGGCGGGCGGGCGCCCGCTCACCGATTTCGAGGGTGAGCAGCCCGAGGACCAGCTCCGCCTCGTGATCGACAAGATCCTCGAGGTCACTGCCGGAAAGCTCGAGGGCCCCGTCGACGGCGCCGAGCAGCCCGATGCCGCCGAGGGCGGCGAGCCGGAGGACCCGGAGCGCGACGCCGCGGAGAACGCGCTCGCCGAGGGCGATCTCCCGCTGGCCGAGGAGCGTTTCCGGTCGCTTGTCGACGCCCGGCCCGGCGATCACGGGCTCCTCGAGGCACTCCGCTTCGTCCAGGTCTCGCGCCGCGTCGCCGAGGAGAAGGATCCGGTCGCCGAGGGAATGTCGGAGGACGCCGCCTCGGCGCTGTCGTCGGCCGATCTCAAGATCATGGCGGGCTCGTACGCCGATGCCTTCGAGGCCGTGGTCTCGGCGATCCGAGTCTCGGCGGGGGACGAGAAGAACGCTCTGCGCAACCGACTCCTCGAGCTCCTCGAGACACTGCCCGCGAACGACGCCGATGTCCTCGCTGCGCGACGCAACCTCGCGACCGCCTTGTACTAGCCGAACGGAACGGTCGCCGACGGCGCCGCTCGTCGACCTCCAGCGGTGCACCCGGGCGACGCCCCGCGAGGGTCGGCGGGCGCGGAATACGGCGCGCGTAGGCTGGCGACCGTGACACCTCCCAATCACGACGCCACACAGAAGGCCTCCTCCGCCGCAGCGGGCACCGTTTCGGCATCGCTCCAGGAGCCGGGCAGCGAGGACCTTGTCATCGACTTTCGAGGGGTCGAGCTGCGCCGACAGGGCGCAACCCTCGTCGGCCCGCTCGACTGGCAGGTCGAACTCGACGAGCGCTGGGTGGTCCTCGGCCCCAACGGGGCGGGGAAGACCTCGCTCATGCGCCTCGCCGCGGCGCAGGAATTCCCCTCGCGCGGCACCGCGCGGGTCCTCGGCGAACTCATGGGTCGTACCGAGGTCACCGAGCTCCGCACCCGAGTCGGGCTCTCCTCGGCCGCCCTGGCGCAGCGGATCCCCGATGAGGAGAAGGTCGCCGATATCGTCGTTTCCGCCGGATACTCCGTCCTCGGCCGCTGGCGCGAGAAATACGACGCAATGGACTACGAGCGGGCCGCCGACACGCTCGAGGCGATGGGCGGCGAGCACCTCTCCGAGCGCATGTGGGGCACGCTGTCCGAGGGAGAGCGCAAGCGTGTGCTCATCTCGAGGGCCCTGATGACCGACCCGGAGATGCTCCTCCTCGACGAGCCGGGCGCGGGCCTCGATCTCGGCGGCCGCGAGGAGCTGGTCTCGCGGCTCTCCGACCTCGCTCTCGATGCCGACGCCCCGGCCGTCGTCCTCGTCACCCACCACGTCGAGGAGATCCCGCAGGGGTTCACCCATGCGATGCTCCTCGCCGAGGGCGGTGTCACGGCCTCGGGGCTCATCGAGGACGTCATCACCAGTGAGAACCTCACACGCACCTTCGCCCAGAACATCGTCGTAGAACAGGTCGAGGGCCGCTATTTCGCCCGCCGTTCGCGCCCGGGCCGCCACCGCCGCGGCCGCCTCTAGCGACGCTCTACATGCGTAGTGACGACGTGGCGTTCGCGCTTTCGGTGCCGGGCGAAGAGGCGCTCGCCTGGGTCGATTCCCTCGACTTCGGCGGCTCCTCGAGAGTCTCCTCGTCGGCGGCCGTGCGTGCGCGCTACGGGGAGCGCGCCGCCGCCCTCATCGATCTCTCCACCGGCAGGCGCAAGGCCGTAGCCAAACTCCGCCCCGAATCCGCCGGGGGATCGGGGAGCGAGGGCTGGGTACTCGGTGCCGACGCCGCCGAGCAGACCACGCCGTGGCAGGTCGCGCACCTGCGCGCACGCAGGCTCTCGGGGCGGGCCGTGCACGATCTCACGTGCTCGGTCGGCGCCGAACTCGCCGAGCTGACCCGCGAATGCCCCGTGGTCCTCGGCTCCGACCTCGATCCGGCACGCGCGGCGATGGCGCGGCACAACGTCCCCGGGGCTCTCGTCGCCGTCGCCGATGCCCTCGCCCCGCCGACGCGCCCCGACGCCGATCTCGTCCACATCGCCGATCCGGGGCGCAGGTCCGGCGGCCGCCGCATCGCCGACCCCGCGGCGGTCGAGCCTCCGCTGCCCGCGCTCCTCGATGTCCTGGCGGGGCGGGACTTCGCCGTCAAATGCGCCCCCGGTCTCGACTACACGGCGCTCGCGCACGGTGGCGAGACGGAGATCGTGAGCCTCGGTGGCGGAGTGAAGGAGGCGTGCCTGTGGTCGGGCTCGCTCTCGGCCGGAGTGGGCCGGCGGGCGACCGTGATACACACGGCGACCCGGCCGGTGGCCGGCACCGAGACCGGTGCACCGAGCCGTCACGGGGACGGCCCCTCGCATGCGGCGGACTTCGGGCGTTCGCTCGACGGTGGCGGCTGGTTCGAGACGGTCACCGATCTCGACCCCGAGATCGGGGCCGCGGATCCGGACCCGGAAACGGACCGCTTCCTCATGGAGCCCGACGGCGCTATCGTCCGCGCGGGTCTCGTGCGACACTGGGCGTTCCGGCACAGCCTGCGGCAGCTCGACCCGCGCATCGCCCACCTAACGGGAGCCGAGATACCGGCTGGCTACAGCGGGTTCGAGGTGCTCGAGCGGCACGGACTCGATCTCAAGGCCCTCCGCTCGCGCTTTCGTGAGCTCGACTGCGGCTCGCTGGAGATCCTCGTCCGCGGCGTCGATAAGGACCCGGACGCGCTGCGGAAGAAGCTCGGGCTCAAGGGGAAGCGGCCGCTGGCGCTCGTGATCTCGAGGGTCGGCGAGCGCGCGGTCGCGTACATTTGCGGGGCCCGCCGTCACGAGCCGACCCTCTCTACAAAAGTCTAAGGTGTGCCGAAGGCGTAGACGCGGCCCACCGACATGGCGAGGACGAGTGTGTCGGAGGTGTCGAGGGTGAGCCCTGCCACGGGGCCCTCGGCAGCGGGGACGGGCACGGACCACAGCTCGTCGCCGTTACCGCCTGCGAGTGCGCGAAGCGCGACCCCGTTGTCCTTCGTCCGCGATGCGAGGAGGACGTCGCCGGACGAGGTGAGCACGGGCGCGGTGAGTGAGGCGGCGTCGCGGGCGCGCCACGTCTCCGAGGCCGAATCCCCGTCGTCGTGGAGGACGGCGGTCTCCGAACCCCGCAGCGCCGCGCTGGTGACGGCATCCGTCTCGTCGCCATCGGGGCCGCGGTAGAAGCTCGCCGTCCGCCCACCGACGACGATGGTCCCGTCCGCGGAGACCGCGGGGGCGAAATCGGTGTCGATCCCGGTGTCGACGTGCCAGCGCTCTTCCCCGTCGGAGGTGGAGTATGCGGCGAGGGCGGAGTCGCCGGCGACGTACGCGGTGCCGCCGTCCGCGGAGAGCACGACGGGCGCGCCGGTCCTGCCGTGGGCGAGCGGCACCCGCCAGGCCTCGCGGAGCTCGACGGCCGCGTCGGGATCGGTGGGGGAGGCGGACTCGTCCGGATTGCTCCGCGAGGTGGTCGCTACGTCTCCGGCGACGAGCTCCGGGGCGTCCTTTCCGGGCGTCCATACGGTGACGTAGAAGCGCGTGCCGTCCGCGGAGATCGCGGCCTGCGCCGGGACCGGGCAGCCCTCCGTGCCGGTATCGCACCACGGGAGCCCGTACTCGGCGGGCATGTCCGGTGCCTTGCCCGCGAGTTCGAGCGTGCCCGAGCGGCTGTCACCGTGCTGGGTGTCGTGTACGACGGCCCCGCCGAAATTCGAGATGGTGAGCAAGAACTGACCATTGAGCTGCCTCGCCGTGGTCCCGACGCCCGGGGGCGTCGTTCCCCAGCGGTGCTCGCCCTCGCCGGAGACCGCGGCAGCGCCCTCGAGCGCTGGCCAATAGGTATCGCCGAACCTGTTGGTCTGGGTGGAGATCCGGGACCCGGCGATGGGCTCGCGGACGCACCAGTCCTTGCGGCCGTCGCCGAGGTCGAGGTTGTAGATGTTGCAGCCCGAGTCCGAGAGCGTGGCGACGATGGTCTTGCCGAGGTCGGTGAAGACGCCGGGTCCCGGTACGACCGCGCCGAGGTCGCGCGACCAACGCAGGTCGGGTTTGTCCGGGGTGCCCGAGGGGGCGACGGAGGAGTTGCGCAGGTCGGCATAGGTGGAGGACCAGTCGTCCGCCTGCCCCGGGTGCGCATCGAGGACGGGCGTGACGGGACTGCAGGCGGCTGTGATCGAGGCGGCGGCGAGCGCCAGGCCTGCCAGGGCGAATGCCGGGGCGAGCGCGGGGCGGCGCGCGCCCCGCTCGATCCACTTCGCCACCGGCATCCTCCATACCCACCGCCGACGTGCGAAGCGCCGGTCGTTCCCGTTCGGCCCCCAGCGGGGCTCCGTCCTCGGCGGACCGTCAGATCGGCCCGCGTGCTTCCCATAGATTAACGGGTGTACGGCCCCGGGCCCGCGAGCGACGCCCCGGCGCGACCGGCCTTGTCCAGCGGCCGCGGGAGCAGGCGCGGCTCGCGGAGGGGGCTCGGGTGTGGCCGCCGACACCGCGGCACTACCCGCCCGGCACTTCAGTTCGACCTTACTTGCGGGTAGGGTATTGGGATACGTCGCCGCTCGGAAACGGCGGAGGCGTGCCGAATACCTGGTGTGGTGCGTGTCGCCGACCTGGCGGTGCAGGTAGAGTTCGTGGTTGAGAAACCACGCTCACCCGTATCGCGGGACGACCGCAGGGCGCAATGTCTCCCGTGCGGCGCGGTCGGTGCCGTATTTCCCGGGTCGAACGGCGGTTCTTGTTCTGGACAGGGCAGTTTTCGAGACGAAACTCGCAGGAGGTCGAAGCAGACCAATGACAAATATTGTCGTACTTATCAAGCAGGTTCCGGACTACACGGAGCGCGAACTCTCCGATGGTGACAACACCATCGATCGCGAGAACACCACCGCGATCATCGACGAGATCAGCTCGCAGGCAGTCGAGACCGCGCTGCAGATCAAGGACGCTGCCGGCGACGGCAAGGTCACGGTCTTCACCGTCGGCCCGGCCGGCGCGAAGGACGCGCTGCAGAAGGCCCTCGCCATGGGTGCCGACGAGGCCGTGCTGCTCAGCGACGATGCCATCGCCGGCTCCGACGTGGTCCAGACCTCGTGGGCGATCGCCAACGTGCTCTCGGGTCTCGAGGGCACCGAGCTGGTCATCGCGGGCAACGAGGCCTCGGATGGCCGTTCCGGCTCCGTCCCGGCGATCATCGCCGAGTACCTCGGCCTGCCGCAGCTCACGCACCTGTCGTCGGTCACCGTCGAGGGTGGCAACGTCAAGGGGAAGCGCGAGCTCGACGACGGTGTGTACGAGGTCGAGTCGGCGCTGCCGGCCGTCATCTCGGTCAACGAGAAGGTCGGCGAGGCCCGCTTCCCGTCCTTCAAGGGCATCATGGCCGCCAAGAAGAAGCCGCTCAACGAGATGGCTCTCGGCGATACCAACATCGAGGCCGGCCAGGTCGGTCTCGACAACGCCTCCACCAAGGTGGTCTCGGCCGCGCCGAAGCCGCCGCGCGAGGCCGGCGAGAAGATCGAGGACGAGGGCGAGGGCGGCAAGCAGATCGCCGAGTACCTCGTTTCGCAGAAGATCATCTAGTCGTCCCCGGCCGGCCCAGTGCCGGACCAGGCCGACTCGAGCCAAGCCTCAAGCAAGACTCTTTCCATAGGAGCGAATAGAACTCATGGCTGAAGTACTGGTAGTCGTCGAGCATGTCGACGGCGAACTGAAGAACGTCTCGAAGGAACTGCTCACCGCCGCCCGCGTGCTCGGCGAGCCGTCCGCCGTCGTGTTCGGTGCCGAGGGCACGGCAGAGGGCTTCAAGGACGCCCTCGCCGCTGCCGGCGCCGCGAAGATCTACGCCGCCGAGGGCGACAACGTCACGGGCTTCGTCGTGGCGCCGAAGGTCGATGTCCTCGCCGGCCTCGCCGAGAACGGCGCGTCCGCGATCGTCCTGCCCGCGACCCTCGAGGGTCGCGAGGTCGGTGGCCGCGTCGCCGCTCGCACCGGTTCGGGCTTCCTCACCGATGTCGTCGAGATCAAGGACGGCGGCAACGCCGTCCACTCGATCTTCGGTGGCGCTTACACTGTAGACGCCGCCCCGTCGGGCTCCTCGCCCGTCTACGTGGTCCGTCCGGGCTCCGTCGAGGCGCAGGAGAACGCCGCGGCGGGCGAGGTCGTCAAGGTCGGCGTCCCGGCGTCCGAGGGTGCCGCGAAGATCACCTCCGTGAGCCCTATCGAGGGCGGCGACCGCCCGGAGCTCACCGAGGCGAAGATCGTTGTCTCCGGTGGCCGCGGTGTCGGCTCGGAGGAGAACTTCGGCAAGGTCGTCGAGCCGCTGGCCGACGCCCTCGGTGCCGCCGTCGGTGCGTCGCGTGCCGCCGTGGACTCCGGCTTCTACCCGCCGCAGTTCCAGGTCGGCCAGACCGGTAAGACGGTCACGCCGCAGCTTTACATCGCGCTCGGCATCTCCGGTGCCATCCAGCACCGCGCCGGCATGCAGACCTCGAAGACCATCGTCGCCGTCAACAAGGACGAAGAGGCGCCGATCTTCGAGATCGCCGATTACGGCATCGTCGGCGACCTGTTCAACGTCGCGCCGCAGCTCACCGAGGCCGTCAACGCCCGCAAGTAGGCTCGACGCGAACGCGCCGCGGGGCTTGACCGCCCTCCGGCACTCCCGGGGCGCTCCGCTATCACGGCGGGGCGCCCCTGGCGCATTTCCGTCCCCGATCGGCCCGGGATCGTGTGGTCGGGCGGGCCGGGTCGGTTTCGCACCCACTCGGGATGACGGCGAACGTCGCGTGTCCCCTCGGCGAACGGCAGGTGGACGGGGCCAGGCAAAGTAGGCCGCGGCGACACCTCGGCGTCGTGTCGGCGCCGCCGCCGGTTGGGATCTGTCCAGCACGATAGCCACATGACGAGCACGAAAACGCAGGTGGCATACCCGATCGACGCCGGAGCCCGGCTCGCCCCCGGGCCGGTCCACTCGGGGACCGCCGTGCCCGCCCGCGCCGCGAATGTTCCTTCTACTGCGACCGCGCACGGTCCTTCGGCGCCGGCCGGTGGGGAGCGCTCGTCCGCGACGGGCAGCGTAGAGGGATCGCATAACACCCGCAAGATCAAGGGCCCTGTCCACGCCTGGTACCCGTACTCGGAGTGCGGGGCGGGCTGCGTTGCCGGTGAACACGATGCTCCCGCCGCGGGCCCGCTCACGGTCGCGGCCAGGGCGATCGGAATGCTCCGGCTGCCCGGGCTCATCGCGCGCGCTGCCGTGGCCGCCTCGTCGCCTAGCGCGCGGCGCCGCTCCGCCGCAGGACCGGAGGTAGCACGAACGCTCCTCGATTACGTGGGCATCGACGTCATCCTCGACGCACAGCCGCGCGCCCTCGAGGCCCTCCGGGAGAAGGGGGTGCTCGTCGCCGTCAACCACCACACGTGGTGGGACGTGGCGGTGCTCGCCTCGATCGCGCCGATGCGCTTTATCGCCAGGGACGACCTGGGGCGTGCGCCGCTCGTCGGTGGGCTCGTCTCGACCATGGGCACCGTCTTCATCGATCGCACCTCGTTGCGCTCGCTACCCGGCGTGGTCGGGGAGTCCGCGAGGCTGCTACTCGAAGGACACAATGTGGTCGCGTTCCCAGAGGCGACGACGTGGTGCGGGGAGGCGCACGGGCGCTTCCGTCCCGCGCTGTTCCAGGCAGCGATCGACGCGGGGACCCCGGTCGTGCCCATCGAGATCGAGTACCGAGGCAGAGATGGGCGCCGCACCGGCGCTGCGGCGTTCGTAGGCAAGGACACGGTGCTCAGCTCGGTGTGGAACGTGATCTCCGGGCGCTGCACCACCGTGCACGTCCGGCTCTACCCGCCGCTGCGACCCGGGCAGAACGCGCCGGAGACCCGTCGCGATCTCGCGGCCGTGGCGCACCACGTGATCTTCGGCGACAGAGGCGAGCGCACGCACGGGTAGGCGTTTCGGGCAGCGGGCGCGGCTGGGGCAGGCAACCGCCCGCAGGACAGCGCCTCCGCGGGTGGTGGCCCACCGATCGCGGGGGATACCCTCGATCCTGATATGAGCACATCTGCCGCCTCTTCGACCGAGCCGCGCTCCCGGGCCCCCGGAACGGCTGCCGCGCGGCACTACCTCGACCACGCGGCCACGACCCCGCCGCGCCCCGCCGCCCTCGACGCATTCGTCCGGGCGTCCGCAGGGCACAACGCCTCCTCGCTGCACGCCGACGGGCGAGCCGCACGCAGCATGCTCGAAGACGCCCGCGAGGAGATCGCGGAGCTGCTCGGTGCCGCGCCCGCGGAGGTCGTGTTCACCTCCGGCGGCACCGAGGCCGACAACCTCGGGATCCTCGGCGCCGCCCGCGCCGCGCTCGCAGGCGGCGCCGACACCCGTGTGCTCGTCTCCGCAGCCGAGCACCACAGCGTCCTCGACGCCGCGGAGCAGGCCGGGCGGGAGGGCGCGCGGGTCGCGCTCGTGCCGGTGTCGCCTGAGGGCGCTCCGACTGCCGCCGCCATGCGCGCCGAGCTGGCCGCGATGTCCGCCGAAGGGCCGGGGAGCGCGCGGGCCACCGAGAAGCCCGCATACGTATTCGGCGCGATGCACGCCAACAACGAGATCGGCACGCTCACCGGGACCGCCGAGCTCGCCGGGATCGCCGCAGCGGCCTACGGCGTGGGCGGGCACTTCCACGTCGATGCCGTTCAGTCGGCCGGCCACGTGCACGTCGATTTCGCCGCCTCGGGTGCGGACTCGATGAGCATGTCCGGGCACAAGTTCGGCGCCCCCATCGGCATCGGCGCGCTCCTCGCGCGGAGGACCGCTCGCATCCAGCAGCTCGGCTTCGGCGGAGGGCAGGAACGGGACCTGCGCTCGGGCAGCGTCAACGTGCCCGGTGCCGTCGCTATGGCGGTGGCGCTGCGCGAATCGATCGCCGAGATGGACGCCGAGGCCCGGCGCCTCGTCGCCCTGCGCGACCGCCTCGCCACAGAGATCCTTTCGGCCGTTCCGGGCTCCCGGCTCGTCGGGCCTGCGGAACCCGGCGGCTTCTCGCGCCGCCTCCCCGGCAACGTCAACATCGTGTTCCCGGGGAGCGAGGGCGAATCGATGATCATGCTTCTCGACGAGCGCGGCATCTCGTGCTCGACCGGCTCGGCGTGCACCGCCGGGGTTGCCGAGCCCAGCCACGTGGCGCTCGCCACGGGGATGGGGGCGGCGGATGCGCGCTCCGTACTCCGCTTTACCCTCGGCCACACCAGCACCGATGCCGATGTCGACGCGGTCCTGCGCGCGATGCCGGAGGTCGCCGCGAAGGCGCGGAGCTCCGCCGTCACAGGCTCTCGACTTCGCCCCGGGCGCTAGGGCGCGCAACAATGGTGGGGTGATGCGGCCTGCGGACTCGTGGGCAAGCGAGAAGCGCGGGGGCAACGCAGAGGAAGGACGGGACCGATGAGGGTGTTGGCGGCGATGAGCGGCGGCGTGGATTCGGCGGTGGCAGCCGCACGGGCCGTGGCCGCGGGGCACGAGGTCGTCGGCGTGCACCTCGCGCTGTCGGCTAACCCCGCGACGCTGCGCACCGGCTCGCGCGGGTGTTGCTCCCGCGAGGACGCCGGCGACGCCCGCCGCGTCGCGGACATGCTCGGCATCCCGTTCTACGTATGGGATTTCGCCGAGCGCTTCCGCGAAGACGTGATCGAGGATTTCGTCGCTTCCTACGCCGCGGGCGAGACCCCCAATCCGTGCCTGCGCTGCAACGAGAAGATCAAGTTCGAGGCGCTTCTCGAACGGGGCATCGAGCTCGGTTTCGACGCCGTCGCCACCGGGCACTACGCACGGCTCGCGCGCGAGATCGATCCCGATGGGCGCGAGCGCACCGTGCTGCGGCGCGCCGTCGACGAGGCGAAGGACCAGTCCTACGTGCTCGGAGTCCTCACCCCCGAGCAGCTCGAGCACTCGCTGTTCCCGCTCGGCGACTCGCTCAAGCCGGACATCCGGGCGGAGGCCGAGGCGGCGGGATTCTCCGTGGCCTCGAAGCCCGATTCCCACGACATCTGCTTTATCCCCTCCGGGGACACACAGGCATTCCTCGGCGCGAAAATCGGTGTCCGCCCCGGAGCGCTCGTCGAAGCCTCTACCGGGGTAGAGATCGGCCGACACGAAGGCGTGCACGGCTTTACCATCGGCCAGCGCAAGGGTCTCGGGCTCGAGCGGCCCGCCCAGGACGGCAAGCCGAGGTATGTGACGGCGATCGACGCGGATACCGGGACTGTGACCGTCGGCGGCAATGAGTACCTCTCGGTGGACGAACTCGTCGCCGACAGGCCGTACTGGCTCGCCGATCCGGAGATCCGCTCGCTCGAGGAGTGCGATGTCCAGGTGCGGGCCCACGGCGGAGTGGTTCCCGCGGTGCTCACGCGCGTTCGCGGCGACACCGGCGAGGAGTTCCGACTCGCGCTGCGCGAGCCGCTTCGCGGCGTCGCGCCAGGCCAAGCCGCGGTGCTCTACGCCCGCGACGCCGAGCGCGGGGACCGCGTCCTCGGTTCGGCGACCATTCGGACGACGCATTCCGTCGCGGCCGTCTAGAGGGGCGTAGCGCCGATGCATTCCATGGCGACGTCTGCCGCGAGCTTCGGCGGCACGGATCCGCGCGCGATCGCGCGGATGGTGGTCGGCGAGATCCCCGAGCTCCCCGTCGTGCCGGCGCTTCCCGACCGCGGAGTCGGCGCCGACGCCGTGGGCCGGACCTGCGCCCTGCTCGTCGATCTCCCCGTCGACCTCTCCCCGCGGGCGTGGCGGCTCGCGGACTCTCCGGGTAGGGCCGGACGCCGTGCGGCGGACTTCCTCGACCGTGATCTCGATGCTCTCGAGCAACAGGTCGAACTGGCCCGCGGCGCCGTTGTCGACGGTGGATCGGCGTTTCCCGCCACCGCCATCCGATTCGAGACTGTGGGTCCGTGGAGCCTCGCCGCCAGAGTCGAGCTGCCCGGAGGGCGCCCCGTGCTCTCGGATTCCGGAGCTCGAAGGGATCTCGCCGAATCCCTCCGGGAGGGCCTCTCTGCGCTGTGTTCGAGGGCCCGCGCGAGATTCAGCGTGCCCGTGCGACTCGTCCTCGACGAACCCGAGCTCTGGCGTATCGCCGCCGGAAGCGTTCCCGCGCCGAGCGAATTCGATCCCGTCGCCGCCGTCCCCCGCGAGCGGCTCGCCATGGCGCTGTCGCGCTTCGCCGCTGCGCTCCGCAGCTCCGACGACGTGGATTCTGTGTTCGTCCGCGCCCCCGGAAGGAATTCGAGCGACGCGCCGACCGCTTGGCCCGTGCTCCTCGAGCCTCCTCAGGGCGAGGCGAGGGTCGACGGGATCGTTTTCGACGCCGCCGATCTCCTCGCATGGGCGGACGCGGGGGCCTCTGCGCAGGGGCGGGGCAGCGATAGAACGCGGCCGGTCCACGGATGGGCGGACGGCGACCGAGACCCGCAGGCCTTCGCACTGCTCGATGCCCTGGGCGCTCTGCTCTCCGACGGCGGGCGAGCGGAGCTACACCGGACCCAGGTGCTCGCCGGTCGCGAGACGCCTCGGACGAACGGCGAGGCGGAGGCAGTCGCGGCGAGGATCGTTTCCCTTATCGACCGTCTCGCCGTCGACCGGCCGATGGCCGTCGACAACATCGCCCTTGCCGCAGGGGAGCGGGACACGGCGTCGTCGACCGCAGCGGCCGCCGCCCTCGCGGGAGCACGCCGCACCGCGGACGTGCTCCCGCGCGTCGCTGCGGGTTAGGGAGACCACCTGCAGCCGGGGCGTACTACTCCTTCGGCGCCGGCGCGTCGAACGACCAGAGGACGCCGAACTTGTCCACGACCTGCCCGTAGTAGTCGCCCCACGGTGCGGGCCCGAAAGGCATGCCGACCTCTCCGCCGGACGAGGTGATCTTCTCGATGACCTCGCGGGCCTCGTCCGGGCTGTCGTACGAGAGCAGGAACGAATAGTTGTGGATGTCGAGGGGATCCGGGTTCTCGGACAACGAATCGCCTCCGGCGAGCGGGACGGGGCCCTCGATTTGCCCGTGTGCGACGGCATGGGCCGGGGGATCGAACGGCATCCCCTCGAGCTGGGCATCACCGTACTTGAGGATCTGGAGCTCGCCGCCGAACAGCGAGTGGTAGTACGTGAGCGCTTCCGCGGCATTGCCGGGGAAGGAGATGTAGGAGTGGAATCGCTGTGCCATGGTGCGACCGCCTTCGTGTGTGTTCGAACTGAGAACCTCCACCGAGATCTGGTGGGCGAGTGCGCGGCGACGTCTGTCCGTAAAGCTGCGTACCCGGAATTCCATCGCCCACCGAAAACACTACCGAGGCAACGGACTACGCAATTGTCCGTTCCTGCGCAGCCAGCACCGGTGCCGCCGGCCCGCCCGCGCTACCGCCCGATCGGCCAGGCGGTGTTGACATCGTCCGCCGGGCGACCCGAGCGCTGCAGGTACTCACGGAAGCTCTCCTGGCGCTCCTTGTGCCATCGTGCCTGGAGGGCATTGAGCTCGTACCAATCCGCCGCGGACTCGATCTCGGGGGATCCGGAGAGCTTCCACGCGAGGCGAGCAGCGGCGAGGGCATCGCTGGCGGCATCGTGCGCGCCATCGAGCCGGACTCCGTAGTGCTCCGACAGAGCGGTGAGGGTGCGCTTGCCCTTGCGATACGGGTCCACCGCGCGGTCGACCACGTACGGGTCGAGCACTGGGCCTGCCACCTCAAACGACGGATCGAGGCGATGGAGGATGGTGAGATCGAAGGGGGCGTTGAAGACGACGAGGGCGTAGCCCTCCGACCAGCCCTGCCGGATGAGATCGATGGTCTCCGCGACGACCTCGGCGTGCGGGCGGCCCTCGGCGCGGGCCTTCTCCGTCGAGATCCCGTGGATCGCCGCCGCCTCGGGAGGGATCTCGACTCCCGGGTCCGCGAGCCAGGTCTTCTCCTGGACATCGGTCCCCGTGATCCGCATAAGTGCCGAGGTGACCACGTGGGCCGTCGACGGATCGGGACCTGTGGTCTCGAGATCGAACGACAGCAGCCGTGACCGATCCAGCGCAGGGGTTCCTGCAGCCATGTTGCTGATCCTCCTGAGCGAGAGCCGATTGCGAGAGAGCTGTGTGCGATAAGGGAAGTCGCGCCCGATCGTATGCCTCGAGCGTCACCCCACACGCTAGGCGCAGCCTCGGACAATCCGATCGAGGAGGTCCCGGCGACGTGATCCGAGCGCAGCGGGCCGGCCGCAGGCACTGTCGTTACCCTGGACCGCGTGACTGGAGATCAGAACGGCGTGGGCGCGGACGGCATAGGCGAGACCGAGAGTCCTGCCGGCGGCGAGGGGGAGTCGCTCCCCGACGCGGCGCGGCGCGAGTGGGCGGAGCTCGCCGAAGAGGTGCGCGGGCATCAGTTCCGCTACTACGTCCAGGACGCGCCGGTCATCGGCGACGGCGAGTTCGACGAGCTGCTCGGCAGGCTCCAACGGCTCGAGGAGGACCACCCCGAGCTACGCACGCCGGATTCTCCGACCCAGCTCGTCGGCGGCGGCTTCGAGACCGACTTCGCGGAGGTCGAGCACGTCGAGCGCATGCTCAGTCTCGACAACGTCTTCAGCGAGGCCGAGCTGCGGGAGTGGATCGAGCACGCAACGGAGGAGTCAGGCGCTTCCGCAAAGGATCTGCCGTTCCTGTGCGAACTCAAGATCGACGGAGTCGCCATCGACCTCGTCTACCGCGCGGGGCGGCTCGAGACCGCAGCCACTCGCGGCGACGGGCGGACGGGCGAGGACGTCACCCTCAACGCCCGCACGATCGCCGATATCCCCACCGAACTCACCGGAACGAAGGAGCGCCCGGTTCCGGATCTCCTCGAGGTGCGCGGCGAGGTGTTCTTCCGGCGCGAGGACTTCGAGGCGCTCAACCGCTCGCTCGTCGCCGAGGGCAAGGACCCGTTCGCGAACCCGCGCAACTCGGCGGCCGGTTCGCTGCGGCAGAAGAACCCGGCCGTCACCGCCCGCCGCCGTCTCGGGATGATCTGCCACGGTCTCGGCGCGGTAGAGGGCGCGAGCTTCGATTCCCTCCACGACGTCTACACGGCGCTCGGAGACTGGGGGCTGCCCACTTCGCCGTACACGAAACAGGTCATCGGCGCGGATGCCGCCGTCGAGCAGATGCTCTATTGGGGCGAGCACCGCCACGACCCGGTCCACGAGATCGACGGCCTCGTGGTGAAGATCGACGACCGCTCGGTGCAGCGCCGACTCGGCTCGACCTCGCGTGCGCCCCGCTGGGCTATCGCCTACAAATACCCGCCCGAGGAGGTGACGACCCAGCTCCTCGACATCGCGGCGAGCGTGGGGCGCACCGGGCGGGTCACCCCGTACGCCAAGATGCGGCCTGTACTCGTGGCCGGGTCCACAGTGTCCATGGCCACGCTGCACAACCAGACCGAGGTCGCGCGCAAGGGCGTGCGGATCGGCGACGACGTGGTGATCCGCAAGGCAGGGGACGTAATCCCCGAGGTCCTCGGGCCGGTCGCGGGCACCCGCGACGGATCCGAATGGGAGTACCGGTTCTCCACTCGCTGCCCGGAGTGCGGCTCGGTCCTCGCCCCGGCGAAGGACGGGGACGCCGATTGGCGCTGCCCGAACCAGCGCCATTGCCCGGCCCAGCTCCGCCAGCGGCTCACCTACCTGGCCTCGCGCTCCGCCCTCGACATCGAGATGCTCGGGGAGAAGGGGGCGCGCGAGCTGCTCTCGAGCGGCGTCCTCGCCGACGAATCCACGCTGTTCTCGCTCACGGTCGCCGACCTAGAGAAGACCGCTCTCTATACGACCAAGAGCGGGAAGATCAACGCGAGCGGCACCAAACTCCTCGAGCAACTCGAGGGTGCGAAGGACTTCCCGCTGTGGCGCGTCCTCGTCTCGCTGTCCATCCGGCACGTCGGGCCGACCGCGGCACGCGCGCTGGCCACGAAGTTCGGCTCGATGCAGGCGATCCGGGAAGCCGCGACGGAGGATCTGGCCGACACCGATGGCGTGGGAGGCACGATCGCCGCGTCCGTCCGCGAGTGGTTCGAGGTCGATTGGCATGTGCTCATCGTCGACCGGTGGGCGGAGGCCGGAGTGTCGATGGAAGACGAGCGCGACGAGTCGACTCCCGCGACGCTCGACGGCCTCACTATCGTCGTCACCGGCTCGCTCGAGGGCTTCTCCCGCGACGGGGCGAAGGAGGCGATCATCTCCCGTGGCGGCAAGGCCTCCGGCTCGGTGTCGAAGAAGACCTCGTTCGTCGTGGTGGGGGCGTCGCCCGGCTCGAAGGCGGACAAGGCCGAACAACTCGGAGTGCGCGTCCTCGACGAGACGGGCTTCGTCGCGCTCCTCGAGGGCGGTCCCGAGGCGGTCGAGGTCGAGGACGGGCCCGCGGCGGACGAGACTCCGGCCGAATCTCCGGACGAGTCCTAGCTCGAGCCTCGGGGCCGGCTGCCCGTTCCTGCTCCTAGCTCCTGACGGCGGAGGCCGGCAGCACCGAGGAGACGATCCCCGCGAAGTATCCGAATCGGGCGAGCTCTGCCGGCCGGAAATCCGGGCCGCCGATGCGCCCGACCAGCAGCGCGAGGCTTCCGCCGAGGCGGGCCGTGGCCAGCGAGGTGTCCATGACGGTCCACGAGTCCGGCAGACCCTCGGTGGCCGGATCGAGCTCGATGGCGCGTTCGGCCGTGGGGATCTCGATGTTGAGGTGGTCGACATCCGCAGGGGCGGAGGCGCCGCCGGCGACGAGTCGCGACGTGCCTGCGGCAGAGTCGTTCTCGAGGACAAGCGCCCAGCTGACCCCGAGCACGCCGGGAAGATCGCTGGCTATGACGTCGAGCGCCGCGGGACCGGAAGACGACACGGTATCGATGAGCTGGAGCTCCTGATGGGCGCCGATGCGGCCGTCGAAAGGGCGCAGCGAGACCACGGAGACGCCGTCGAGGCTCTCTGCGGCCGTGATGAGCGTATCGGGGAGGGCTCCGGCGGGGACGTCGACGACGATGTCGTCGATCGCCGCGCCGTCGTACGACTCTACGACGTCGAGGCTGACGATATTCGCGTCCACGGAGCCCAGCGCGACGGCGAGGCCGCCCAGAGCGCCAGGCCGGTCGGGGATCGTGACACGCAACAGGTAGGACATGCGCACCATTGTGCCAATGAGCGCAGGCGAACGACGATCCTCATCGACGTGTTGTAGTTGCATTGGTCACACTTGCGTGGCGCGCGTGCGAGCCAGGGGCGAAGTGCCGGGAACCGGCGGGACTCGACTGCGGCGGACACCGGCTAGGCTTGTCGGGTACGCGAGCGGCCCGAACCGGGCCGCGACGATTCGAGGCGCCGTCAGCGGCGCCGGGGACGCGGCGCCCGAGCTGCGTTCCCCGAAGTAGAAACGACCATCAGAGGGAAGGACCGCCACTCCAGTGCCCGCGATCTCACGCGAAGAAGTCGCCCACCTTGCCCACCTCTCCAGGCTGGCGCTCACGGACGAAGAACTAGACGAATACTCGCAGCAGCTCGAGAAGATCCTCGAGCACGTCGCGGCGGTGAGCGACGTGGCGACGGACGATGTCCCCGCGATGAGCCATCCGACCCCGATCGTCAACGTCCAGCGCGACGACGTGCGGGTCCAGGGCCTCACCCCTGCGGAGGCGCTCGACCAGGCGCCCAACAGCGAGGGCGACCGGTTCCAGGTTCCCCAGATTCTCGGCGAGGAGTAGGCGTTATGGCGGATTCGAACTTCACGAACGCGCCCGGGGACTCCCTCGTCTCGCTGGGTGCCGCCGAGCTGGCGGAGAAGATCGCGGCGCGGGAGGTGTCCTCGGAGGAGGTCACCCGAGCCCACCTCGACCGGATCTCCGAGGTCGACGGCGAGATCAACGCCTTTCTCCATGTTGGTGGGGACGAGGCGCTGGCCGCGGCGCGTGCCGCCGACGCCGCAGCGGCGGCAGGCGAGGCCGTGGGGCCGCTCAACGGCGTGCCCGTCGCACTCAAGGACGTGTTCACCACGACCGACGCGCCGACCACCGCGGGCTCGAAGATCCTCGAGGGCTACCAATCGCCGTATGACGCGACGGTCACCGCTCGCCTCCGCACCGCGGGCCTGCCGATCCTCGGCAAGACCAACCTCGACGAATTCGCGATGGGCTCGTCCACGGAGAACTCGGCGTACGGGCCGACCCGCAACCCGCACGACCTATCGCGGACCCCGGGCGGCTCCGGCGGCGGTTCGGCGGCCGCGCTGGCCTCATTCCAGGCGCCGCTGGCGATCGGCACGGACACCGGCGGTTCGATCCGTCAGCCCGCCGCGCTTACCGGGACGGTCGGCGTCAAACCCACCTACGGAGGGGTTTCGCGCTACGGCCTCATCGCCTGCGCGTCCTCGCTCGACCAGGGCGGTCCCTGCGGGCGGACCGTGCTCGACACGGCGCTCCTCCACGAGGCCATCGCGGGCCACGACGCGCGTGATTCCACCTCACTCGACGCGGCCGTGCCCGGCGTCGTCGCAGCGGCGCGCGAAGGCGCGCGCGGGGATCTCTCGGGTGTCCGCGTCGGGGTCGTCAAGGAGTTCGACCTCGCCACCGGCGCTCAGCCCGGCGTGCGCGAGCGTTTCGAGGCCTCCCTCGAAGTCCTCAAGGAACGCGGAGCGGAGATCGTCGACGTCTCGTGCCCGAATTTCGTCCACGCCACCGCCGCGTACTACCTGATCCTCCCCTCGGAGGTGTCCTCGAACCTCGCCCGCTTCGACGCGATGCGCTACGGGCTGCGGGTCGACGACGACGGCAAGCACTCGGCCGAGCAGGTCATGGCCGCGACCCGCGACGCGGGCTTCGGCGCCGAGGTCAAGCGGCGCATCATGATCGGCACCTACGCGCTTTCCGCCGGTTACTACGACGCCTACTATGGCTCGGCGCAGAAGGTACGCACGCTCATCGCGCGCGACTTCGAGGCCGCCTACGAGAAGGTCGACATCATCGTCTCGCCGGCCACCCCGTCGACGGCCTTCGGCCTCGGCGAAAAGGTCGACGACCCGCTCGCGATGTACCTGTTCGACCTGTTCACGCTCCCGCTCAACCTCGCGGGTCACTGCGGAATGTCGGTTCCCGTCGGCACCGCTTCGGATACCGGACTCCCGGTCGGGCTCCAGATCATGGCGCCGCCGCAGGCGGACGACCGGCTCTACCGGGTCGGCGCCACTTTCGAAGCCGCTACGGCCGGTTAGGAGAGGGCGCTCGTGGCCCAGACTTTCGCACCGCTTCCCGACAGGAAGGCGTGGCTCGCGCTCTCCGCAGTGGTCATCGGCTTCTTCATGATCCTCGTGGATCAGACGATCGTCGCCGTCGCCTCCGAGGCGCTCGGCGAGGATCTCGGGGCGACAGAGAACCAGATCATCTGGGTCACGAGCGCCTATCTGCTCGCGTTCGCCGTCCCGCTGCTGTTCACGGGGCGACTCGGCGATCAGATCGGTCCGAAGAAGGCGACGATCCTCGGCCTCGTGATCTTCACGGGCGCTTCGCTGTGGTGCGGGCTCTCGGGAAGCATCGGGATGCTCATCGTCGCCCGAGTGGTGCAGGGCTTCGGCGCGGCGCTCGTGAGTCCCCAGTCCCTCGCCGTCATCACCCGGGTCTTCCGGCAGGAAGCCCGCGGCGGCGCGATGGGCGCGTGGGGAGCGGTGGCCGGCATCGCCACGATGGTCGGGCCCATCGCCGGCGGCCTACTCGTCGACTCGGTGGGCTGGCGCTGGATCTTCTTCGTCAACATCCCCATTGGGGTGATCGCGGTGATTGCCGTGTTCCGCCTCGTCCCCGAGCTCCCCACATCAGCCCATCGCTACGACTACCTCGGCATCTTCCTCTCGGCGGTCGGCATGTTCTGCCTCGTGTTCGGCGTGCAGCAGGGCTCGGAGAAGGAGTGGTCGGGAACGTATATCGGTCTCATCGTGGCGGGCGTCGTCATCCTCGCGATCTTCGTGTGGTGGCAGAGCCGGGTGCGGACCGAGCCGCTGGTCCCGCTGCGGCTCTTCGCGAATCGGAACTTCTCCGTCGGCAACCTCGCGATCACGACGATGGGCTTCGTCGTCGCCGGCACGATGGTGCCGCTCATGATGTTCCTGCAGATGGTCATGGGGCTCAGCGCGATCGAGTCGGGGCTCGTGCTCGTGCCGATGGCGGTGGTCTCGGGCATCCTCGCGCCGTTCGTCGGGCGACTCGCCGACCGGGTCGACCCGCGCGTGCTCACGCTCATCGGCTACTGCTCGGTCGCCGGCTCGGTGCTGTGGCTCGCGCTCGTGATGAGCTCGGACACGTCGGTGCCCGATCTCATGGGCCCGATGGTGCTCCTCGGCGTCGGCAACGGCTTCGTCTGGGCACCGACGTCCTCGACGACCATGCGCACCCTCGACCTGCGCATCGCGGGCGCCGGATCCGGTGTCTACAACACCACCCGCCAGGTCGGCGCGGTCATCGGCTCGGCGGCGATCGCCGCCGTGATGCAGACGCGGATGACCCACTATCTCGGTCAGGGCACCGACCCGAAGTCGGCGCTCGCCGAGGGGCTTTCGGACGCGTTCATCCTCCCCGCGGTCGTGATCCTCATCGGCGGCCTCGTGACTCTGCTGTTCCGGACGAGCGCGCGGCGCGAGGCGGTCGAACCCGCCGCGGCGTAGGGCCACGCGCCGGGCGCGCCGCGCGGTTAGCCTGGAACGGACTCGGGCCGACCCGAGGCGAACGGAGAACAGGAGGCCCGACCGTGCGAATCGGAATGCTCACCGCCGGCGGCGATTGCCCTGGCCTCAATGCCGTGATCCGCGCCGTCGTCCGCACGTCCCGCGCCGAGTTCGATACGCCAGTCCTCGGTTTCCAGGACGGCTGGGCGGGTCTCGTCTACGACCGGGCAGTCGCGCTGTATGACGACGAACAGCTCGATCGCCTCCTCCGCCGCGGCGGCACGGTCCTCGGAACGGGCAGGCTGGCACCGGAGACCCTGCGCGAGAGCCTTACCGAGATCAGGGCGACGCTCGCCCGCCACGGCATCGACGTGCTCATCGCGATCGGCGGGGAGGGCACGCTCACCGCGGCCGCGTGGCTGCAGGAGAACGGCGTGCCGGTGGTGGGCGTGCCGAAGACGATCGACAACGACGTCGCGGCCACCGACGTCACGTTTGGCTTCGACACTGCGGTAGCGATCGCGGCGGACGCCATCGACCGGCTCCACACCACGGCCGAGTCCCACGAGCGGGTCATGCTCGTCGAGGTCATGGGCCGCCATGCCGGCTGGATCGCGCTGCACTCCGGCCTCGCCGCAGGCGCGCACATGATCGTCATTCCCGAGGTGCCCTTCGACATCGACGCCGTGTGCAAGGTGATGAAGCGGCGGTTCCAGATGGGCGAGAACTACGGGATCTGCGTCGTGGCCGAGGGTGCGGTGCCGGCCGAGGGGAGCGGGATGTCGCTGGGCTCCGGCGGCGTCGACGAGTTCGGCCACGAGAGGTTCACCGGAGTGGCCGCGGCGATGGCCGCCGAGATCACCGTCCGCCTCGACCGCGACGTGCGCACCACCGTGCTCGGCCACACCCAGCGAGGCGGCACGCCGACCGCACGCGACCGGGTCCTCGCCACACGCTTCGGCGTCCATGCGGCGCGGCTCGCCAATTCCGGGACGCACGGCGTCTTCGTCGCACTGCGCGGCGAGGAGATCATCCCGGTGGCCATCGCCGAGGCGAGTCGGGAGCTCAAGACAGTGCCCCCGGAGATGTATTCCGAGGCGGCCTCGCTCTTCGGCTAGCCTCACCGTCCCTCCCGGGAAGGCCCGAGTCTCGCGGCGGAATCCTCGCGGTAGAATCTCAGGCATGACTGCACCCGTGGATTTCAGCGACATCACCCCGCTCGAGTACGACGAGGTTTTGGCCGAATTCGACCCGGTCATGGGCATGGAGGTCCACGTCGAGCTCCGCACGGAGACCAAGATGTTCTGCGGTTGTGCCACGGGCTTCGGCGCCGAGCCGAACTCGCAGGTGTGCCCGGTGTGCCTTGGCCTGCCGGGCGCCCTCCCGGTGGTCAATCGGCTCGGCGTCGAGTGGGCCATCAAGATCGGCCTCGCGCTCGGCTGCCAGATCGCCCCGACGAGCCGTTTCGCCCGGAAGAACTACTTCTACCCGGACCAGCCGAAGAACTACCAGATCTCGCAGTACGACGAGCCCATCGCCTTCGACGGCGCGCTCGACGTGCAGCTCGCCGACGGCACCACGTGGCGCGTGGAGATCGAGCGCGCCCACATGGAGGAGGACACGGGCAAGTCCACCCACGTCGGTTCGGCCTCGGGCCGCATCCAGGGCGCGACGCACTCGCTCCTCGACTTCAACCGCGCGGGCGTCCCGCTCATCGAGATCGTCACCAAGCCCATCGAGGGCACCGGAGAGCGGGCGCCGGAGATCGCGCGCGCTTACGTCACCGCCCTGCGCGACCTCATCAAGAGCCTCGACGTCTCGGACGCGCGCATGGACCAGGGCTCTATCCGCTGCGATGCCAACGTCTCGCTCAAGCCCAAGGGCGCCACCGAGTTCGGCACGCGCACCGAGACGAAGAACGTCAACTCCCTGCGCAGCGTCGAGACCGCCGTGCGCTACGAGATGTGCCGCCAGGCCGCAGTGCTCAAGGCTGGAGGAGAGGTCGTCCTCGAGACGCGCCACTACCAGGAGGATTCGGGCACTACTTCCGCCGGCCGCCCGAAGGAGTCGGCAGAGGACTACCGATACTTCCCGGAGCCCGACCTCGCTCCGGTCGCGCCTTCGGAGGAGCTCATCGAGTCGATCCGTGCCTCGCTGCCCGAGCTGCCGTGGGTCCGCCGCGACCGTGTGCAGGCCGAGTGGGGTGTGTCCGACGAGGAGATGCGCGACCTAGTCAACGCCGGGGCGCTCGATCTCATCATCGCCACCGTTGATGCCGGGGCAGGTCCCACCGAGGCCCGCTCGTGGTGGGTCGCCTACCTCGCGCAGCAGGCAAACACCCGTGGCGTCGAGCTCGCGGAGCTCGAGATCACCCCGGCGCAGGTCGCGCGGGTCATCGAGCTCGTCTCGGAGGGGAAGCTCACCAATAAGCTCGGCCGCGAGGTCGTCGACGCCGTGCTCGATGGCGAGGGCGAGCCTGACGAGATCGTCGCCGCCCGCCGCCTCGAGGTCGTGCGCGACGACTCGGCGCTGCAGGCGGCCGTCGACGAGGCGCTCGCCGCGCAGCCCGACATCGTCGATAAGATCAAGGACGGCAAGGTCCAGGCCGCCGGTGCGATCGTCGGCGCGGTGATGAAGGCGACGCGCGGCCAGGCCGATCCCGCCAGGGTCAAGGAGCTCGTCCTCGCGGCCTGCGGGCAGGGTTAGACGAGGCTCGGCCCATCGGCTTTGACGGCGAACGGCCGGCGCTCCCTGATGGAAGCGCCGGCCGTTTTCGTCTATCCGCCCGGTGAAGGGCGAGCGGGAGCTAGGTCCGTTCGTCGGTGGTCGTGCCCTCAATGGGGAGGATCACGGCGCGGTCGTCGGTGGCGGTCGGGGCGCCGCCGGACTTGTTGGTCGTGGTGCCCACGAGGGCGTTGCCGGCCATGAGCCCGACCCCGGAGAAGCGCCCGTACTTGTCCTCGGCCAGCGGGGCCGGCGGGTTTGGGGCGACCCCGGAGGCGGGGTCCACCGTGAGCATGTCCACGCGCTTCGCGCTTGGCAGGGCCACGGCGGGTCCGGTCTGGGTCAGGGCGCAGCCGCCGAGATCGGATTGATCGGGCCACGACCACACCCGCACCGCCGCGCCCTGGTCCACGCGGAGCAGCTCGCCACCGGCACCGGAGTCCCCGCCGGCCGTGGCGTAGACGCCGGGGAAGATTCCCGCGCCCGTGCACAGCCCTGAAATCGGCTGCGTGCTCGACGCGAGCCGCTTGGGCGCCGGGGCGTTCCCGATCCCCGTGTATCCGGGGAAGGAGAGGACCTCGGTGCCCACGCCGAGCAGCATCGTGTCGCCGTCGAAGGCGATTCCTGCCCGGCTGTTGGGGGAGCCGGGGAGGCCCGAGGCGACGACCTTCGCGGCATCTCCGGCCGCGATTCGGACGATCTTCGTCTCCCTGCCGGAGACGAGCGCGGCGAAGACGAGCTTGTCCTGCGCGTAGCTCGGCGACAGGGCGAGCGAGACCACCGACCCCTCGGCCGGGTCGATCGTCGCGAAGGGCTTGGGGTCCCCGTTTTCGGAGACCGTTGACATCCTCCCTGAGTCGCTCTCGGCGATGATCGCCTCGGCGCTCTCGGGCAGCCCCACGACTGCGGCCGTGGGGCCGAGGCATGTGGCGATCACCGCGGGGTCCGGGTCCACGCACTCGCCGGTCTCCGGTTTCTCGGCGGGAGCCGAGCTCGATGGCGGCGGGGACTCCGGCGGAGTGATCGTCGGAGGCACGTTCGGCGAAGGCGCGCCCCCGCCGGCGCCCATCTCCTGGACCGGCGTGAACGGCGCGGACTGGGCTTCGTCGAAGTGTGCGCAGCCAGCCGCGAGCGCGGGGGCCACGGCGAGGGCGACGCTCGCCGTCAGCAAGCGTAGGCCGCGGCGCGGGCGGGCGGACGGTCCCGCCGCGCCCGGGTGGAGGGCCTGTTCGTGCATGGGTTCAGGGTACGTGCCAGGCCCCTGGCAATGACGACGCACGCCGCAATCGGCAGCGAGTCCGCCCTCGCGGCATGCGGGAGCCGGTCGAAGGGCGCCGAAGCCGCGCAAGCGAGGGCGGTGCGCTGCCGGACGGTATCGGCCCTGGGCGAAAAAGGGCCACGCGCACGCGAGGTCCCCACCACCTGCGGTGCTACGCCCTATTCTCGGGGGCGTGAAACTTCCATTCGGGCTAGACAAGTATCTCGGCGGCGACGATCCCGACCAGGTGGAGGGATCTGCGGCGGACAAGGGCGAGCGGGCCGGCGAAACCGCCGGAGCCGATCGCGGGGCACGGAGCGATGCAGTCGCATCGCGCGCGTCCGCCGGAGCGGGCGACGCTTCGGGAGAGACGCGTGGGTTCCCCGCGCCGACGGGGGAACGCGCCGCGCCGCAATCGGTAGGCGTCCCCAAGAAGACCTCGCGTTGGTCCCGCGGCTCGAAGGGCGGTTCCGCGGCGACCACGACGGGGCCGGCGGAGTCGCCCGTCTCCGAGCCGACGACTCAGGCCGAGGGGGACGCCACCCAGGCGTTCCCGGCCCCTGAAAAGGCGGCGGAGCCTGCGCCCGCAGAGACGACGGTCGAGCCGCCGAGGACTGCTTCGCCGGCTTCCGACACCGAGACCCAGGCGATCCCGCGCGAGGACATGCCCGTCCCGCCGAAGAACACCGATACGGGTGCGAGCGCGAACGCCGGCGCACAGCATAAGCCGGGTGCGGATGCAACGGACGCCAAGGGAGACGCCGATGCGGGCGTCTCGAAGGGCGCTGCTACCGCGGCTGGCGTGGCTACCGCAGGTGCAGCGGCCACCGGTGTGGCGGCGTCGTCGGCCGGCGGCGACGCCGGTTCCGATTCCGATCCGAAGAAGCCGCCGTTCGTGCGCCCCGCCGAGTCGCGGAAGGCCTCCGCCGGCGAGCCCGAGCAGGCAACGTCGGCGCCCGCGGAATCCGCGCAGACGGTGCAGGCGGCGCAGCCCGGACAAGCAGCGCCGTCGCCCGCCTCGTCGCCCGTAGAACCCGAAGCGGCTACCGTCGCGCCCACCGAGCAGATCTCCGCGGACGATTCCGGCAAGAACGGCGCGAGCAAGCACGATGCGAGCAAGGACGGCGCGCACGGCCCGCATACCGCCGCAGCGATCGGCGGCGGCATTGCCGGCGGCGCCGGTCTCGGCGCGCTCCTCGGCTCTTCACAGGCCGGCGGCGATACGACCGGCGGCGAGAACGGGAAGAGCACCGCTTCCTCGACCGAACACATCCGAACCGCAGAACAGGAAGGTTCAGCCAACGTGAACCCGCAGAGCACCCCGGAGCAGGCAACCACTGCCTTTCCCATGGCGGGGGCCGACTACGGCTTCGTCGACGCTCCCGAGGACGATGCGGCGTATGCGGACTCCGTCCACGGCGCGAATCATGGTTCGGACTACGGCACGGTCGGTGCCGCTCCCGCGGAGAAGCCTCGCAGGGGCACGGCGGACTTCGGACTCTTCGTTCTCCGCATCGCCGTCGCCGCGCTGCTCGGGCTCCACGGGCTTCGCATCGCTTTCGGCCTCTTCGACGGCCCCGGCACCGACGGAATGGCCGAGGTCCTCTCCTCGGCCGGATTCGACTCCGCGACCACGCCTCTCGCATACGGCCTCGGGGCCGCGGCGCTCGTCGGGGCGGTGCTGCTCATTCTCGGCCTCGTCGCCCCGCTCGCGGTGACAATCCTCTTGGCCTTCGTAGCGCTCAGCGCGCTCATCGCGCTCGGCGCCGCAGATTCCACGACGATTCTCGGCGGCTCCGATCTCTCCGGCGCGCCCGGAGGCGGCCTCGAGCTGCACATCGTCTACGCCGCGGCGCTCGTCGCGCTCCTCTTCGCCGGCGGTGGCAAGTGGGGCTTCGACGCGGGCCGCAAGTGGGCGGCGGCGCCGAAGTGGTCGGGCTTCGCCGGGATCATCGTGGCGGCCGTGGCAGTCGGCCTCATCTGGTACTTCCTCAACGGGACCAACCCGATCGCCACGACCTGATAACCACTCCCGTGATGCTTGCCCGGTAGCCGCGGCGCCCGCGGGCTTTCCCCGTCCGTCGGCACCGGGGGAGAGAAACGAAAGCGACCCGCGAATCCGAAGTGGATTCGCGGGTCGCTGTCATTCGTGCCGGTCCCGGAAGCGGGGAGGAGGCTCCCTACTCGGGGACGACGCGCACGGCGCCCTTGTCGGCGGACGAGGCCATGGAAGCGTAAGCGCGCAGCGCCTTGGAGACGATGCGGTTGCGGTTCACCGGCTTCCACGGATTTTCCGAGGCCTCCATTTCCTCGCGGCGGCGCTGCATCTCCTCCTCGGAGACGTCGGCGACGATGGACCGCTCCTTGACGTCGAGGGTGATGATGTCGCCATCGCGGATGAGACCGATCGGACCGCCGGCAGCTGCTTCGGGGGCGATGTGTCCGATCGACAGGCCCGAGGAGCCGCCGGAGAAGCGGCCGTCGGTGATCAGCGCGCATTTCTTGCCCAGGCCCGCGCCCTTGAGGAAGGCGGTGGGGTGGAGCATCTCCTGCATGCCGGGGCCGCCCGAGGGGCCCTCGTAGCGCACGACGAGCACGTCGCCCGGCTGGATCTCCTTCTTGAGGATCACCGAAACCGCCTCCTCCTGCGACTCGACGACGCGCGCGGGGCCGGAGAAGTGGAAGCTGTCCTCGGAGACACCTGCGGTCTTGAAGACCGAGCCGTTGGGCGCGACATTGCCGCGGAGCACGACGAGACCGCCTTCTGCAGTGCATGGGTGCTCGACATCGTGGATGCAGCCGTTCTCGGCGTCGGTGTCGAGGGACACCCAGCGGTTCTCCGTGGAGAACGGGACCGTGGTGCGCACCCCGCCCGGGGCGGCGTAGAAGAGCTCGGTCGCCTCCTCGCTCGCGGTGCCGGAACGGATGTCCCACTCCTCGAGGTACGCCTCCAGGCTCGGGGAGTGGACCGAGTGGACGCCGTTGTCGAGCAGCCCGCCGCGGTGGAGCTCCCCGAGGATCGCGGGGATGCCGCCGGCGCGGTGCACGTGCTCCATGTAGTACTCGGAGTTCGGGGCGACCTTGGACAGGCATGGCGTGGTGCGGGAGACGGCCTCGATGTCGGAGAGATCGAAATCGATCTCGCCTTCCTGCGCGGCGGCGAGGATATGGAGGACCGTGTTGGTC
>NZ_DAINST010000010.1:33632-50509 GCF_036741115.1 Dietzia sp. | reverse complement strand
GCAGGGTATTCGGCGTACCCGATGGCGAGTTCGTGCCCGAGCCCGGGTTCGCCTCGCGGTGGCGCTGCGGGGATGTCGTGTGCTCGCGGGTGGCCGATTCCACGGTCGCCTCGCTCTCGGCGCGCGCCAGGGAGAAGCAGCCGACAGGTGACGTGGAGATCGCGGTGGCCAAGCCGCTGCGCGGGAGCGACGGGCGCTACGTCGTCGGCGGATGGCGGGCCGATAGGTACCCGGCGTCGGCGCGGGCGGAGGCCCGGCCGGACGAGATCATCGCGCTGGCCGGCTCGCTCGGTACCACGCTCCGCGGTGCCTGGCCGCCGCGGCGCCGCTCCACCGATGCGCTGTGGCGCCCCGCGGCGGTCTTTGACCACGCGATGGCTGCGGCGTGGAGCGGCGATCCCTCTAAGGACCTCGATGCCGGGCTCAAGTACCACGTGGAGCGACAGGGCGAGGACCGCTTCGAGGGGCACAGGGCCGAGGCGCTCATCGCGGCGACGGGCCTGGCGCGTCTGCGCGACGGGATCGACCGCGTCGCCGGGGATCCGGCGGAGACCGGCGGCGCGCGCGGGGCCGATGCACCGGTCGCGCACGTCGATCTCGTCCACTCGCTCCGCTACACGGAGGAGGGGACGCCGCTTCTCACGGACGTCGTGGTCGAGCCCGCGGACCCGATCAGGGGACAGGCCATCGCGGCTGTAGACTTGCTCGTCGCACACGCGGCCGGCGAGGACCTCCTGTGGCGCTGGGACCTCCTCCAGGGCTGGTCGCGGAATATCGTCTGCGCGATGGCCTACAGGCTCGGCGTCCACGCGATCCATCCGGACTCCGCGGCCTCGGCATTCGCGGGCCTACGCTCGGCAGCGGGCCACGTCGAGCGCTACGCCAGGGCGGCACACGGACTCTAGGGCACCCGCCCGCACTCGGGTGTCGAAAGGCGGGCGATAGGTATGTCGGACGCGGCACACGGCGGCGACGCTGCCGAGGGGAATGCCCGGGAGGGCGTGGACCAGGCGGTCGGCACGCTTCGGGGCGACGAGGGCGGGGAGCCTGGCGCCCCCGGCCGCCGGATGCTCGGGATCGGCGGCCTCGTCGCCGCGCTCGGTATCGTCCTCGTCTCTCTCAACTTGCGGACCGCCGTCACGTCGGTGAGCCCCCTCTTCGACCGCATCGACGCCGCCCTTCCGCTCGGCACCACGGGCATGAGCCTCCTGGGCATGATGCCCACGCTGATGTTCGGGCTCGCCGGTTTCGTCGCCCTCCGCCTCGTGGCGCGGATGGGCCTCGAGCGGGTCGCGATCTTCGCCATGACGCTGGTCACCATCGGCTCGCTTTTCCGCGCGGTCGCACCGTCGGCGGTCGTGCTCACCATCGCTTCGGCGATCGCGCTGCTCGGCGCCGGTTTCGGCAACATCGTCGCACCTCCTTTGGTCAAGAAGTACTTCGCGGCCAACGTCTCGCGGATGGGCATCGTCTACACCTCCGGGCTGCAACTCGGCACGGTCATCCCGGCGCTCATCACGGTTCCACTCGCCGACGCCATCGGGTGGCGGATGTCGCTGGGCAGCTGGGCGCTCCTCGGCGCCCTGGCCATGGCCCCCTGGATCGCCGAGATGGTGGGCGCGCGGGCCGAGAAGAAGGGACGTTCGGCGTCAGACGGAGGGGAAGTCCAGCCGGGGAGCGAGATGCGCTCCGACGCCGATCCCACCAGGGGCGTGGCGCCGGTGAGTGCGTGGCGTTCTCCGCTGGGCATTTCGATGGCGGTGGCGTTCGGTGCGAACTCGCTGCTCACATATTCGTTCTTCACGTGGCTGCCGAAGATCGTGTCCGACGAGATCGGCATGAGCCACGCCGCGGGCGGCACCGCGCTCGCGCTGTTCTCGGCGGTCGGACTCGTGTTCGCGATCCTCATGCCGTACGTCGCCGGCAAGCTCGAAAACCCGTTCTCCATGTTCGCGATCGCCGCCGTGGTCTACGTGGTCTCCTTCGCGTGGCTGCTCTTCGCCCCGACCTCCGCTCCGTGGGTGCTCATCTGCCTGCTCGGCGCGGGCCCACTCACGTTCCCGTTGCTGCTCACGCTGATCAACCTGCGCACGCGCTCGCACGCGGGTTCCGCGGCGCTGTCCGGGTTCGCGCAGGGCTTCGGCTACATCATCGCGAGCCTCGGCCCGCTGATCTTCGGCGCGCTCTGGGACGCCGGCGGCACCCTCGTGTGGCCGCTCGTGTTCCTCGTGGTCGTGCTCGTGGTGCTGTGCTCCGCCGCATGGATCGCGTGCCTCCCGCGCTTCCTTGAGGACGAAATCGCGGAGAGGGCCGCGCGCGCCTAGCACTCCGCCCCGGAATGTCGGACGCGTGCTCTAGGTTTGTGTCTATGACGGCGAACGGCGGGGATTCAATCGGGGGAACGGCGCAGGCACAGGGACCGACACTGCGGTGGGTCCGTGCAGATCCACCGAGGTCCCCGGGCTTCTCGCCCACGGGCTGGGAGGGCGAGCAGCGCGCCGTGGATTTCCTCGCGGCCGTGCGGGATGCCCGCGCGCGCGAGCGATCGGCGAACCGGTGGCTCGTGCGCGGCGGCCCGGGAACGGGTAAGAGTGCGCTGCTCGCGGCGTCGGTTGCCGGTCTCGTCGGGGGCGGTGTGCCGGGCGGGAGCATCACCGTGGTGGCGAGCTCGGCCCGAGCGGTGGAATCCATGCAACGTTCCATCTCCGGCGCCATGCATGCGAACGCCGTGGAGGGGCGTGTCGCCGCGGGCACGGAACCCCAGGTGCGCACCGTCCACTCGCTCGCGTACGCGGTCGTGGCCATGGCGGCGGCGCGGCGCGGTGTCCCTGCCCCGCGCCTGCTCACCGGCGCAGAGCACGATGCGATCTTCCGCCAGGCCCTCCTCGGCGTGGTCGAGGACGGCGGCATGGAATGGCCCGAATCCGTGCGGCCCGCGCTGTCGACGCGCGGGTTCGCCCGGGAGTTGCGGGATGTGGTGCTCCGGCTTTCGGAGCGTGGCGTCGACCCATCGGAGCTGGAGCGGCTGGGGCGCGAGCGCGGCAACGAGCTGTGGGTCGCGGCGGCGGAGTTCGCTCGCAGGCACGAGCAGGAGATGGTGCTGCGGGATGCCGCGTCGGCCTCCGGCGAGGATCCGTTCCCCGCTTCGCTCAACGCCGCGGAGCTCGTCTCGCGCGCCGTCGAGGAGCTCGATGCGGACCCGGAGCTGCTCGCCGGGCCCGGCGCCATCGAGGCGCTCGTGGTGGACGATGCCCAGTTGGTCGACCCCATGGCGGGCACACTCCTCGTCGCCCTCGCAAATCGCGGCCGCGTGCTCATCGCCGCGCACAGCGCGGACGAGGCGGTGTTCCGCTTCCGTGGCGCCTCGGACGCGTTCGTCGAGACTCTCAAGGGGGCCGGAGCGAACGTCGTCGAGCTCGCGCGGATCCACCGCAGCACGGAGGCTTCGGAGGCCGCGCGCGTGCTCGCTCGCCGGCTGCCGGGCGTGGAGGCATGGCGGCGGCCGGGGCCCTCGGAGAGCGCCGGCGAACACGGTGCCCCGGAGCGGTCCGCGAGCGCCGGGGATGGCGCGGACACGGGGGATGGCACGGGCGCCGAGAGCGGCGCGATCCCGCCCGTCGCCTTCCGGACGGAGCGCTCACTGCCAGAGGAAGCCAGCGTCGTCGCCGATTACCTACTGCGCATGCACCATGTCCACGGCATCCCTTGGGAGAACATGGCGGTCGTCTTCCGCTCGGTAGGGGATTCCGCGGAGCTCTTCCAACGCACGTGCGATTCCGTCGGCATCCCGGTGGTCGATGCCGGGGCGGAAGTCCCCCCGGCACTCGACCCGATGGTCCGGGCCCTCCTCGACCTCGTCGAGTCCGTCCTCGACACGCCGGACGAGCTCGCGGTCCGTGCGCTCCTGTCCGGCCCCCTCGGCCGCGCCGATCCCGCGGACTTCCGCGATCTGCGCCGCACTCTTCGCCGCCTCTCCGCCGAATCGGGCATGCCCGTCCGCTCACTCTCCGCAGTGCGCGAGCTCCTGCTCGGGGATGCCGATCCCGCTGAGGTTCTCGGCGAGGACGCCTTCGGGAGGCTCAGCACGCCGGTCCTGCGCATCCGCGCGCTACGCGAGGCCACCAAGGCCTCGATCGAGGCCGGGGACTCGGTGGAGACGGTGCTGTGGAACCTCTGGCACGCGAGCCGGAAGTCCTTTACGCTCCGCTCCGCGGTGGACCACGGCGGCGTCGCGGGCCGCGCCGCCGACCGCTCGGCGGACGCCGTGCTCGGCCTGTTCGATCACGCGGCGGATTTCGTCGAGCAGATGCCGCGGGGCTCGCTGCGTCAGTTCGTCTCGCTCATGAGGGAGCAGGAACTCCCCGCGCCGCGCCGCGCGGGCCGCCGCCCCGTTCGCCGGGCGGTGAGCCTCCTGTCGGCCCACACCTCGGTGGCCGCGGAGTTCGAGGTCGTGGCGGTCTCCGGCGTGCAGGAAGGCGTGTGGCCCGCCCCGCGCCGCCGCTTCGGTCTGTTCGAGCTGGACCTCCTCGTCGATCTCATCGACCGCGGTGAAACGGAAAACCTCTCCGATGCCGAGAGGGAGGCCGCGAGCATGGCCGCGGCCACCACGGACGAGCGTCGCCTCGCCGTCCTCGCCGCCTCGCGGGCGCGCCGGCACGTGCTGTTCACGGCCGTCGAGAACGGCGAGGATCTCATGGCCTCCCATTACATCGCCGAGCTCGAGCGCAGCGGCATCCCCGAATGGCGAACGGCGGAAGGCGGTACCGGGAACCTCGCCGCGGGGCACCGGATGTTCACGCCCTCCGCTCTCGTCGCCGACCTCAGGGCGAACCTCCAGCGGGATCCCGGTGGTCCCGCCGCGCCCGCCGCGGCGCGGATCCTCGCCACCCTCGGCGCGTCCGGCTTCGCGCAGGCTGCGCCGTGGCGCTGGTACCGCGGCCTCCCCGTTTCCTCGTCGGCATCGCCCATCCCGGAGCCGGACAACGGAACCAGGGCCTTCCTCTCGCCCAGCGCGTTCGCTCAGCTCGAGACCTGCCCGCTCCAGTGGTTCATCGGTGGCTCGATCGGCTCGTCAACCGCCATGCCCCTGCTCAAGGGCACCGTGGTCCACGCCATCGCGGAAGCCGTGCAGGGCGATGTCCCGCAGGACCGGATCGAGGGGCTCGTCCGCGAGTTCTGGCCCACGTTGTCTCCGGCCGGCGGCTGGGTCCTCGAATCCGAGATCGAGGAGCTTCTCGAGATGGAGGAGATCGTCCGGGCCTGGCTCGCCGCTCAAGGTGGCTACACCTCCCTCGGACAGGAGCTCGATTTCCGCATGGAGATCTACCCCGGCGGACCCACGGTCGAAGTCGGGGAGGAGGCCCGCAAGGCGGTGCCCGTCACCGTCCGCGGCCGGATCGACAGGTTGGACCGAGACTCCTCCGCGGCTGTCCGCGCCGTCGACTTCAAGTCCGGCGCGGCGGGGAGCGTGGCAGATGGCGAGGCCAACCCGCAGCTCGCCCTCTACCAGCTGGCGATTCGGCTCGGCGCGGTCTCCACCGATATCGCCCCGCGGGCCATGGCCAACGATGCCGAGGCGGCCCACGATCCGGTCTCGCTCACAGCCGGGGGCGTCCTCGTCCACCTCAAACCCACCGGCGGCCGAACCCCGTATAGAGAACGCACGCAGGCGGCCATGGGCCCCGAGACCCAGCTCTCGCTCATGCGCCGAGCCACTGCGGCGGGGGCGACTTCCATCGGTCCCGTGTACCTCGCGCGTACGTCGTCCGCGTGCGCCACGTGCGCCGCCGCTGCGATGTGCCCCACTCAGGCCACAGGAAGGCAGGTCGGTTCGTGATCGACAACGGCACCACGGACGGCGGCGCCCGCACGATCGTCTCGCCCAAGGATTTCACCCCGGCGGACATCGCTGCCGCCATCGGAAGCAAAGAGCCGACCTCGGCGCAGGAGGCTGTCATTTCCGGCCCCACGGAGCCGACCCTCGTCGTCGCCGGCGCCGGGGCGGGTAAGACGGAGACGATGGCCGCCCGCGTCGTCTATCTCGTCGCCACGGAGAGGGTCCGGCCCGGGCAGATCCTCGGCCTCACCTTCACCCGCAAAGCCGCCCAGCAGCTCGCCCGCCGTGTGCAGGAGCGGCTCGATGCCTTTGCGCGCAGCGAGGCCCTCGAAGCGCTCGGGGCCAAGGGCCGGGAGATCGCGGAGACCATCCGCACCGAGCAGCCGCGGATCGCGACGTACGACTCGTTCGCAGGAGACATCCTCGCCAGCCATGGGCTCCTCGTTCCGGTGGAACCCGATACCGAGCTCATCGGGGAGACGGACCTCTACATCCTCACCCACTCGATCGTCTCCGAATGGGATCACGCCCTCCCGTGGAGCGTGGGTGCGACAACGGAACGTGCCATCGCGCTCGCCGAGCAGATCGCTAGCCACCTCGAGACCACCGAGACCCTCCGCGCCGATCCCAACGTGCTCGAGGAGTTCCTCGAGGGGCACGAAGGCAAGCTCACCAAGGACCTCTCGATCGCCGCCGAGGCGCAGGAGAACCGGCGGATCCTCCTCGATGTCGTCGACGCGCTGTCCGAGAGGCTCGCCGCCGAGGGCAAGCTCACCTTCGGCATGCGCATGGCGCACGCCGCCACGCTCGCCCGGGACGTGCCCGCGGTTGCCGCCGCCGAGCGCCGGATCACCACCGCCGTTCTCCTCGACGAATACCAGGACACGGGGCAGGCGCAGCGGGTCATGCTCATGAGCCTCTTCGGCGGCTCCGAGCACCCGCCGCTCGCGGTCACCGCCGTCGGCGATCCGATGCAATCGATCTACGGCTGGCGTGGAGCCTCGGCCTCCAACCTCGACAGCTTCCTCACCGACTTCCCGCGCGTCGATGGCCCGGCGGGGCAGAACAGCCTGTCCAAGTCGTGGCGCAACCCGCCGGAAGTACTCGGCCTCGCCAACCACATCACCGCGGAGCTTCGCGGAAGGGGCAGCGAGGACGGGGCGAAGGTGCCCCAGCTCGAACCCAAGGACGAGGCAGAAAAGGGCTACGTCCGCATCGGGCTCTTCGGCACCGTCGATTCCGAGCGGAAATGGATCGCGGACCAGGTCTACGCGCGCTATCGCGACCTGGACAGCAACGGCTGGAAAGGGCGGAAGGGGGACGCCCCGCCCACGGCGGCGGTCCTCGTCCGCCGCAATGTCGATGCCGAGCCGCTCGCCCGGGTTCTCCGGGAGACCGGGCTCGAGGTCGACGTGCTCTCCTCGGGCGGGCTCCTCGACGTCCCCGAGGTCGCCGACCTGCTCGCGCTCGTCCGCGTGGCGCTCGATCCGGGAGACGATGAATCGAGCATCCGCCTGCTCACCGGCCACCGTTTCCGCCTCGGCGCCGCCGACCTCCGGGAGCTGTCCGGGCGGGCCCGGGAAATCTCGCTGCGCACGGGTAAACCGAGCGAGGAAGAGGGCGAACGGAGCGCCGAGGAAGAGCTGCGGGCCGAGCTCGGCTCCCTCTCCGAACTAGAGAACGTCGACGCCGCAGGATTGGCGGACGCCGCGGTCAACCCCGGGGCCAAGCGAGGGTTCACCGAGCGCGGGCGGGAGGCCATCGCGGCGTTCGCAGCGGCCGTACGCACTGTCCGCGAGCGCCTCGACCAAGGGCCCGCGCACGTCCTCGGCATCGCGGAAACCGCGCTCGGCCTCGACGTCGAGGTGCGCCTGCGTGCCGAACTCGGCCTGGGCGAGGGCAGGCAGCAGCTCGACGCGCTCTCCCGCGCCGCGGCCGATTTCGCCTCGCATCCCGATGCCGGGGTCAAGGCGTTCATCGACTACATCGACGTCGCGCGGACCGTGGAGCGCGGCCTCGCGAAGGACATCGTCCCGCAGCCCGGGCGGGTGCAGATCCTCACCGTGCACTCCGCCAAGGGCCTCGAATGGCAGATCGTCGCGGTGCCGCACGTCGCCCGAGAACGCTTTACCAAGAAGAATGCCCCGGAGAACTGGGTGCGCAACGCGTGGGAGCTCCCCGCCGAATGGCGAGGGGACAGGCGCACGGAAACCAATCCCGGGGGCGTCCCGGTCCTCGAGCTGGACGAGGTAGGGGACCACAAGGAGCTCGACAAGGCGCTCAAGGCGTACATCGCCGAGCTCAAATCGACCGTCTCCGAGGAAGAGCGCCGGCTCTTCTACGTCGCGATGACCCGCAGCGAGCAGTCCCTCCTCGTCTCCGCTCACCATTGGACGCCCGAGCGCAAGGGCGCGCTCGGCCCCGCGGTGTTTCTCGAAGAGCTCCGCGAATCCATCGAGGACCGGCGGGAGCTCGGGATCATCGACGCCTGGGAGGTCCCTGCACCCGATGAGGAGAACCCGCTGGCAGGGGACTCGGACACCGCGCAGTGGCCCGAGGAGGACGGAGATTTCGCGGCCGCCGATCCCGCCGCCCCCGCCCGCGTCCGCGCCGCGGGGGAGGCCGTCGCCGCGGCGGCTCCGCTCGCCGTGCCGGACGACGTTCCGCTCCCCGAGTTCCTCGCCGCGGCAGGCGGTGAGCCGGAGTTCTCCTCGCCGGAGGAGAGGGCGTGGCTCGAGGAGGCGCTCATCCACGTGCGCGCGGCCGAGGCGCGGCGGGCGGACGTCGTCGAGGTGGAGATCCCGAGCAGGCTCACCGCCACGCAGCACGTTGCGCTGGAGAGGGATCCCGCGGCGTTCGCCGTCAACGTACTGCGCCCCATGCCCCGCAAGCCGAACCAGTTCGCGCGCCGCGGCACGAGCTTCCACTCGTGGGTGGAGCAGTACTACGCGCAGGCCACGCAGTTCCTCATCGCGGATGATGAGCTCCCGGGCAGCGGGGACGAAGAGGAACAGGGGGAACAGTCAGCGTTGCGCGAGGCGTTCCTGTCCTCGCACTGGGCGAGGCGCACTGCGGAAGCCGTAGAGGTCCCGTTCTCGGTGGTCATCGGCGGGCAGTCGAAGGTTGGCAAGATGGACGCCGTCTTCCGGGACGATGACGGCTGGACGGTCGTCGACTGGAAGACCGGCGCGAAGCCCGGAGGGCGGAACCCTGACTCCGCCGAGGCTCGCAAACACCGCGACGATGTCGCGATCCAGCTCGCGATCTACCGAATCGCATGGGCCCGGATCCTCGAACAGCGCACCGGAAAGGCTGTCGATCCGGAAAGCATTCGCGGCGCGTTCCACTACATCGGTAGCGGGGAGGACGTGTTCCCAGAGAACCTCCCCTCGGAGGCCGAACTCGTCGCGCGCTTCGAGAAGAGGTTCCGCACGGACATCGACGGCGCGCGAGTGGCCGAGGCGATGTCGGACGGCGCGGAAGTCCGAACGATGGGTGCCGAGACCGAAAGCGGCAGGTCCGCAGTGGAGAGCCCGGAGTAGCCGTTATGGTTGTCTCGTCTCATCTCCCGTCCCCAGAAAAGGATCCGCCGTGGCCAGGTCGCGTCTGCGCAACCGATTCCGGGTAAACGACCCGCTGGACGAGAGCCCTGACCACGCGCTCGTCGGCATCATCTCGATCCCGAACGAGCAGGCGAGCCCGTGGCGGATCATCGCGAACAGGCTGCTCTTCGCGCTCGGGATCATCATGCTCACGGTGCTCCTCGTCTGGATCGATCGCGGCGGCTACCAGGACGGCGCCGACGACTCGATGTCGTTCATCGACTGCGTCTACTACGTCACGGTCTCGTTGTCGACGGTGGGCTACGGCGACATCACGCCGGTGTCCGAGCGCGCCAGGCTCGTCAATATCCTCCTTGTCACCCCCCTTCGCCTCATCTTCCTCATCGTGCTGGTCGGTACGACCCTCGCGGTGCTCACCGAGCAGTCGCGCCAGGCGCTCAAGATCCAACGTTGGAGGTCCACCTTGCGGAACCACACCGTCGTCGTCGGTTATGGCACGAAGGGCCGCTCGGCCGTCGCCGCGCTGCTCGCGGACGATATCGCGGCCTCGGAGATCGTCGTCGTCGACTCCGATCCCATCGCCCTCAAGGCGGCGGCAGCGCGAGGACTGGTCACGGTCAACGGTTCCGCCACGAAGTCCGACGTGCTCAAGCTCGCCGGCGTCACGCGCGCGCGAGCGGTCGTCGTCGCTCTCGGCTCTGACGACTCGGCCGTGCTCGTCACACTGTCGGCGCGCGAGCTCGGGCCGAACGCGAAGATCGTCGCCACGGTCCGGGAATCCGAGAACACGCACCTGCTCAAACAATCGGGCGCGGACTCGGTCGTCGTCTCCGCTGAGACAGCGGGTCGCCTCCTCGGCCTCGCGACCGTGACGCCGACCGTCGTGGGCATGATGGAGGATCTCCTCACCCCGGACGAAGGCTTCTCGATCGCCGAGCGCCGGGTCGAGGAGACCGAGGTCGGGGGCTCGCCGCGGCACCTCAAGGAGATGGTCCTGGGGGTGGTTCGCAAGGGTACGCTGATCAAGGTCAACGAGCCCGCGGCGGATGCCCTGGAGGTCGGGGATCGCCTGCTCTACATCCGTATGGTCGGGAACGACTAGCTCGAACCCGGCGCGAAGGAGGCACCGCCATATGCCCGCAGAATTCTCGCTCCTCGCCGAACCGCTCCTCTCCGCCTACGCGGTCGACCGTGCAGCGCACCTCCGCGGCGATGCCGAGGCGCTCGAGGCGGGCTGGCCCACGTCCCTCGTTATGCGGGTCGATGCGCGCGGGCGCTTCCGTACCGAGGTCGCGGAGACTCCCGGTGACACTGTGGGAACGCCGAACTACTCGGACAAGCACACCCCGGGCGGTGCCGGGGACTCGGCCGGATCAGTCGGCGCCACCGGCTCCGACCTCGGGGGCCGGCACCTTCGGCTCACTTTCGAGCCGGCGTTCGACATCGCGGAGCGGCCACCGCACCTCGCGGTGTTCCTCGGCAGGGCGGAGGGCGGGCGCCACGTCTGGGCGCTGCAGGCCGACTCGCTGGGCACGCAAGGTGTCGCCGACCTCCGGTCGTGCGGAGAGTTCCTCCTGCCCAAGGACGCAGCACTGGCCGCAGAGGCTGTCGCGCTGCTCGGATGGCACCGCCACAACAACGCGGGCAAGACCCCGGACGCGCACCTCACGCGCGTGAATTCGGGCTGGTCGGGCCGCGATCCGGTCGCGGAGGTCGAGATCTTCCCGCGCACGGACCCGGCGATCATCTGCCTCGTCCACGACGGCGAGCGGCGCGTTCTGCTTGCGCGGAACTCCGCGTGGACGGAAAATTTCTACTCGGTCCTCGCCGGATTCGTCGAGGCGGGCGAGTCGCTCGAGAACTGCGTGCGCAGGGAGATCGCCGAGGAAGTCGGCCTCGACGTGCGGAACCCGCGATATCTCGGCAGCCAGCCGTGGCCCTTCCCGCGCTCGCTCATGCTCGCGTTCCAGGCGGTCGCGAACCCGGACCAGGATATCGTCCGCGGCGACGGGGAGATCGATGACGCGCGCTGGCTCGACGTCCGCGACGTCGAGCGCATCCTCGCCGGCGAGGACTTGGGCATCGTGCTCCCGGGGCGCGTGTCCATCGCGCGGCTCATGCTCGAATCGTGGGTCGCGGCGGTCGTCGCCGAGATCGGCGAGCACGAGGGGCGCGCGCAGAGAGGGACGGACGTCGATGATTCCGGCGAAGAAAACGAGTCGGAAGAGGACTAGCCGGCGAGCTCGTCGAGCTTCGCCTTGACGCTGCCGGCGTCGGGGTTCGTCGCCGTCGATGCGTCGGAGTAGAGCACGGTGGGCACGACGCGGTTGCCGCCGTTGACCGACTCGACGAACGCTGCGGCGTCTGCGTCCTGCTCGACGTCGACCTCGGTGTATGGCGTACCCGCGGAGTCGAGCGCGCGCTTGAGGGAGCTGCAGAACGGGCACCACGACGTGGTGAACATCGTGAAATCGCGGGGAGCGGACGGGGTCGCAATCGAATCGGCAGCCATGCCGACGAATCTACCCCGATCCGTCCGCGAGCTCGAACGAGGTGGGCACCCACAGTGTCGGACCGTGCTGCCATCATGGTTGGGCAGATCGAGGCCCGGGTGTTGGGTCTCGGGTATAGGCCGGTGCGTGTGGATGCTGGCGCAGCTGGTTATCGACAACTGGTCATCGGCAAAGGGAAAGGCGGTGTCGGGCGGAGCATGGCGGTTCGAGGTGGTGCACAGGCGGCGAGCGAATCGGGGATCCTCGAGGGCCTCGATTCTCAGCAGCGGGAGGCGGTCCTCGCGCCCCGCGGCCCCGTGTGCATCCTCGCCGGTGCGGGCACCGGCAAGACCAGGACCATCACGCGCCGTATCGCCCATCTCGTCGAGCAGGGGCACGTCCGGGGCGATCAGGTCCTCGCCGTCACCTTCACTTCTCGCGCGGCTGGGGAGCTGCGCACGCGCCTCGCCTCCCTGGGCACGCTGCAGGCGGGAACCGGCGCCGTCCAGGCGCGCACGTTCCACGCGGCGGCGATGCGCAACCTCGGCTACTTCTGGCCGCGCGCCTACGGAGACTCCGGCTGGCAGCTGCTGGACAACAAATTCCGCGCCGTGGCGCAGGCGGCGCGCAACATCGGCGTGGGCACGGGGACCGATGTGCTCCGCGACCTCATCGCGGAAATCGATTGGGCGAAGTCTTCGCTCGTCTCGCCCGCCGAGTACGCGGGGAAGGCGGCAGCGCTCGAGCGGGACACCCCGGTGCGCCGCGAGCAGGTCGCGGAGGTCTACGGGAACTACGAGGAGCTCAAGGTCGCCGGGGAGGTCAAGCTCCTCGATTTCGACGATCTGCTGGGCTATATGGCCACGGCCCTCGAAGAGGTTCCGGATATCGCCCGGGAATTCCGCGAGCGCTACCGCTGCTTTGTGGTCGACGAATTCCAGGACATCACCCCGAGCCAGGAGCGCCTCCTGCGCGCGTGGCTCGGCGGTCGCAACGATCTCACGGTCGTCGGTGACGTCAACCAGACCATATATACCTTCGCCGGTGCGGAACCCGATTTCCTATTGCGATTCCGTGAGCAGCACGAAGGAGCGGTGCAGGTCAAACTCGAATCCGACTACCGTTCGACCCCGCAGGTGGTCGATTTCGCCAACGGCGTCATCAAGGGCGGCTCTAAGCGTTTCCAGGCCTCTGGGCTCACCCTCCGCGGCATGCGCGCGCCCGGCCCCGTGCCGCAGCTCGCCGAGTACCCGGACGAGGACAGGGAAGCCGCAGGAATCGCCTCGGAGATCGCCGGGCTCGTCGCGTCCGGCGTGCATGTCTCCGAGATCGCCGTGCTGTACCGCGTCAACTCGCAGTCCGAGCGCATCGAGTCCGCGCTCGACGAGCAGGGCATCGGCTATCTCGTCAAGGGCGGGGAGGGCTTCTTCGAGCGCAGGGAGATCACTCAGGCCATGTCGGTTCTCGTTCGCCTCGCCGCGAACGAGGAGGTCGCTGCTGCGGACTCGAACCCGCAGGAGGTCGCCGCGCGGATCCGGGCCGCCTTGCACCCCGTCGGTCTCACCGATGCCGAGCCGTCAGGCGAGAAGGCTCGCGAGAAGTGGCGTTCGCTGCGCGCGCTCGCCGACCTCGCCGAGGAGCTGGCCCATCAGCCGGGCGGGCCCTCGTCGCCCGATGGCCGCGATCTGCAGGGCACCGTTGCGGCGCTCAGGGAGCGTGCGTCGGCCAAGCACGCACCGGTCACCGAGGGGGTCACGCTCGCCACGATCCACGCGGCGAAAGGCCTCGAGTGGGACGCGGTGTTCATCCTCGGCGCGCACGAGGGCAACATCCCCATCAGCCACGCGATCAAGAAGGGCGAGGAAGCGGTAGAGGAGGAGCGCCGGCTGCTCTACGTCGGCGTTACCCGCGCCCGGGAGCACCTCTACGTGTCGTGGGCACGGTCGCGGAATCCCGGCGGCCGCGCCTCCCGTCGCCCCAGCTCGCTTCTCGACCAGGTCATGCCGGACGAGCTGCGGACCGAATCCGTGCCGCGGGGCTCCTCGGGCAAGCGCAAGGACGGATGCCGGAATTGCGGTTCGGATGTTCCGGGGGACCGCCAGGGTTTCAATTTCTGCGCCGATTGCGCGTCTGACGCCGACTACCGCCTCTTCGATCGCCTCCGCGAATGGCGGAGGGAGGCGGCAGGGGAGAAGCCGGTCTACACGGTCTTCGCGAACGACACGCTCGCGGCCATCGCTGTCTCCCGCCCGGCGAGCGTGCGGGACCTCGGCCGGATCAAGGGCGTGGGCTCACACAAACTCGAGGCCTACGGACCGGCAATCCTCGAGCTGATCGCCGGGCAGTAGCGCCGGGGTGCGCGGTCGGCGCTACTCGGAGCCGCCGGTGCGGCCTTCCTTCTCGGCGTCGAAGATCCGCGGCATCCATTCCTCGACCGTCGTCCGGTAGTCGACCGTGGTCTCGAGCTGGCAGAGGATGCCTACGGAGCCGCCGAGGACCCGGTGGATCATCGCGTAGCGGCGCGGCAGGGAGAAGGCTCGCTCGGTGCGGAAATGCTCTCCGGTCACGTCGCCGTAGGTCGAGGCGATGTTCTGCATCCACTCTCGGGAGAACGTGAAGTGCTCGCTGCGCAGCGGCTCGATGAAGGGCTGGAGAAAAGCCATGGCCGTCTCGGGGTGGAGGTCGGCGCCCTTGGCGAGGTAGCCCTCTGCGTCCATGAGCTCGAGGAGTTCGTCGCTGCGCTCTGCGAGCGCGAGGCCCATCATCTGCTCGAGGACTGGAGGGAACCCGGTGGGCAGGTCGACGACCGCGCCGAAGTCGAGGGCGATGAACCGGTCCCCGTCGATGAGGAAATTGCCCGGGTGTGGATCACCGTGCAGCTTCCGCGCCAGAGTGGGCGAGGAAAATTGGAACTCGAGGAGACCGGCGGCCGCGAATCGGCGTTCCTCGGCGGTGCCCTCGGCGATCGTCTTGGTCATCGGCGTGCCGGAGGCCCATTCGGAGACCACGACCTTCGGGGCGCTGGCGAGGACCGCGGGCGCGGAGATGAACGGGTGGTCGGCGTAGGCGGCGTGGAACGCCCGCTGGTTGTCGGCCTCGGTGCGGTAGTCGAGCTCGGCGGTCGCGGACTCGGTGATCTCGTCGATGACGGCCTTGATGTCCGTGCCCGGGGAGAACGGCCGTAGCAGCGGTGCCACGCGGCGGATCTGGCGGAGATCGGAGCGCAGGGCCTCGTCTGCGCCCGGGTATTGGACCTTGACGGCGACGTCGCGTCCGTCGGCCCAGACGCCGCGGTGCACCTGGCCGATCGAAGCGGCCCGCGCGGCCTCGAGGTCGAGCTCCCGGAAGCGCGAGGGCCACGCTGTGCCCAGCTGCTGATCGAGGACGTTGTGGACTGTCTCGGCAGAGATCGGCGGCGCCTCGGCCTGCAACTTGGAGAGCGATTCGCGGAAGGGTTTGGCGTAGCGCTCGGGCATCGAGGCCTCGAAGACGGAAAGCGCCTGCCCGACCTTCATGGCGCCGCCCTTGAGTTCGCCGAGGACGGAGAATGCCTGCTCCGCCATCGAATCGAGGATCTCTTCGCTGAGCTCGCCGTTGCCGCGCCCCATGGCGCGGCGGCCGATAGAGCGGGCCGCGCCTCCCGCGACACCGAGGGGCAGGGAGGCGAGCTTGGCCGCGCGCGAGCGCGTGCTTCGCCGTACTTCATTCACTCTTCCCACTATGCCAGTACCTTCCGGAGCGCTTCTTGCTCACGCGCCGCAGCCACAGCCCGGATGCGGCTCCCAATGGCGCTTTCTCCAGATGCCCTCGGCGACCGAGATCTCGACGGTGTGGCCGTAGGTGACCATCGCCTCGGGGCCGTGTTCGCGCAGCTTCTCGACCTCGGACAGGACGAGCGCTGCGGCCGCGACCCGAGAGGGAACCGGCGCCCAGCCGCTGGTGAACAAGAGCTGCGCGGACACCCGCGGCCACTCGGGATTTCGGTCCGTGCGGTAGAGGTCCGCGCAGCGCAGGCACGAGGAACGGCCGGGGACCACGGTGGGCCCGACGACGACGCGGCCGTCGCGGCAGGCGAGGTAGAGGTGTGGAGTCCTGCAGCGGTGGAGCGCGGTGGTGACGACCGGGTCGGGGACGATGTCGTCGGCGAGCACGACGATGTCGGCGGGTGCGTGGCGCGAGGAAAAGCCCCCGGAGTGGCCCACGGTCGCGCGCGGTTCCGCATCGGCCCCGCCGGCAGCGACGCAGGACTCCGGTCCGGGCAGCGGGGGAGCGGAAACCCGGCCGCGCCACGGCGGCCGTTCGAGCGAGAGGTCGAGCCCCTTGCGCTCCGACCAGCCGTAAGCGAACCCGGACTGCCGGAGCGGGGCCTCGATCCGCCGCGCCATGTCCCCGCGCCCGAGGACGTGCACGACGGTCGCCCTCTCGGTGCGCGCGCGGACCCCCGGGCGGTGCCCGCGGTGACTTCCGGGGCTCTGGTGCCCGCTGCCGGCCCCGGTTTCGCCCATGCCGCCGCCAACTGCGCCACCACCGTCGATCGTGTCGACCCCGCTGCCCCCGCCCACCCCAACGTCCTCGCCGACCCCTCGCTCGAGCACCCCGTGCTCGGCGAGCAGGTCGACCACGCGGGAAAAGGCTTCCGGCGCCTCCGCGACGCCCACGGCCGCGAGGGCGGCGGCCACGGGCGTCTCGCCGTCGAGGCGGTGGAGCGCGGCGACGGCGTCTGGCGCGCGCACTCCGCGGGGAAGCCGCACGGTGACAGCGAGGTCGTCGCTTATCCCGAATTGGAGCTCGCCCTCGCCCCGGCACAGCGCGATGGTGCCCGCGCGGAGGCGCGGGTGCGCGGGCGAATCGGGGAGAGGCCGCGTGCCGGGATGGGTGTGGGGAGCGAGCGTGACCGCCGTCATAGAGAGAAGATCCCACAGCCGGCGCAACGCGTGGGGGCGCTACATTGGGCCGATGCACGGATCCAGCTACCGCGCCACCCAC
>NZ_DAINST010000010.1:28623-33622 GCF_036741115.1 Dietzia sp. | reverse complement strand
CACCCACGCCGCGCCCCTCGACCTCCCGGAATCCGCACCCGATCCGTTCCCCGGCGGCTTCCCGTCGGACCCCGACGACCCGGCGGTGGAGATCGTTCGCTCGGCCAAGCGCAAGCGGACGGTCTCGGCGAGCGTGCGCGACGGGCGCGTCGTGGTGCGGGTTCCTGCGGGCCTTCGGCAGGCGGAGGAGCGCAAGCACGTGCTCAAGATGCTCTCGAGTCTCGCGCGCAAACACGGCACCTCGAATACCAGGAACTCGGACGCCTACCTGCGCAGACGCGCCCGCGAGCTCGCGGAGAAATGGCTGGACACCCCGGGCTCGATGCCGGTGATCGACGACCTCGCCTCGATCACATGGGTCGCCCCGATGAGCACCCGCTGGGCCTCGTGCACGCCGCGCACCGGCAGGATCCGCGTGAGCTCCTCACTGCAGCGCGCGCCCGGTTACGTCCTCGACTACATCCTTGTCCACGAGCTCGCGCACCTGCGCTCGCCCGGCCACGACTCCACGTTCTGGCGCCGCGTGGGCAGGTACCCCCACACCGAGCGCGCGCACGGTTTCCTCCAGGCGTGGTCCCTCTTCGGGAATGACGCCGGGCGTGCCGCGCCCGACATGACGGCCGCGGAACCCGACTACGGCTGGGACGAAGGCCCGGGGGAGGGCTAGCCCGGCCGCTCGGTTCTAGCGCGAGTCGGTTCCGCTCGGGTCGCCGCCGTCGGAGTCGTCGGTCGTGCCCGAGCCGTCGGTTCCGTCCGTGCCGCCCGAGCCGTCCGTTGCGCCCGAATCGTTCTGTCCGCCCTTGGGCGCCTCGCCCGCCTGCTCGCGGAGGAAGTTCTCGATCTCCTCGAACGGGTCGACGCTCTCGCTCGAGCTCTTGCTTCCGTCGGCCGCGGAACCGCCGGCGATCTTCGAAGCCTCCTCGTCGGCGGCGAGAAGCCGGTCGATGACGGCAGCGGGGTTGGTGATGTCCTCGGCGCCAGGCAGCAAGTCCGGGTGGGACCACAGGCGGTCGCGGTCGGTGGTGCCCACGGCATCGGTGATCCGCTGCCACATCGTCGCTGCCTCGCGCGCCATGCGGGGGCGCATCTCGAGGCCGACGAGCTGGGCGAACGTCTTCTCCGCGGCCCCGCCGGTGGCGCGGCGACGGATCCAGGTCTCGCGCAACGCGGAGGAGGACGGCAGGCGATCGTCGATGGCCGTCGTCACCACCACGTCCACCCACCCCTCGACGAGGGCGAGCATCGTTTCGAGCCGGTGCGCGGCCTGCTCGTTGACGTTCGAGATCTTCGGCCCGATATCGCCACCGCCGAGCAGCTCCTGCATCTTCTGCGGGTCGGAGAGGATCGACGGGTCGAGGCCGCCGCCGAGCTTGCCGGCGAGATCGTCGATGGAGGAGGTGTCGATGCGGATGCCGCGCGCGTACTCCTCGATGGTCGAGACCATGCGGCTGCGCAGCCACGGCGCCGCCGCGTACAGCCGCACGTGCGCGGCTTCGCGGAGCGCGCAGAACACCATGACCTCCTGTGCCGGCAGCTCGAGCTCCTTCGCGAACTCCGATATCGCCGCAGGCAGGAGCGCCGCGGTGCCATCGGGCGCGAAAGGGATGCCGATCTCGGAGGAGAACAGCACCTCGGGCGCGAGCGCCGCGAGGCCCTGGCCGAGCTGCATGCCGAAGCCCGCCTGCCCTGCGGACTGGAGCATCGACAGCAGCGGACCGGCGGCCTTGCGCGCCTCCTCGGGCATCGACTGCATCGACGCCTCGTTGACGTGCTCGGCGAGCGGGCTCGCCACGTCCTTCCAGGTCGGAAGTGACTTCTGCACCCAGGTTCGTGGCGTCCACGCCTCGGTGAGGTGCGCCGCGACGGGGAACTCCGTGGTGTCGTCCAGCCACAGCTCGGCAAGGCGCAATGCCTCTGTGACGGCGGAGGTCTGCTTCTCCGTGGCGTGCGTGTCCTTCGACACAGCCCCGAGAGCGACCTGTTCCGCGAGCTTGTAGTTGATGGGGCCGTCGCCACCCGAGTTGATGGCGCTGCCCACGTTCCCGAGCATCTGGCCGAACTGGTTGAGCAGCGCGCCGAGGTCGCCGGGGAAGCCGCTCTGGCCGCTGCCGCCGGCACCGCCCGCTCCGCCTGCGCCCGGGAACGCGAAACCGAAATCGAAGCCACCGTTGCCGGAGTTGCCGCCGGACCCGCCCTGGCCGGACCCGCCCTGGCTGGCGGAGGAGTCGCCGGAGTTCCCGGAGTCGCCGCCCTTGCCCTTGTTGCTGTCGTGATCGTCGCGGTCGTCGCCGGAAGCCGAAAATCCGAATGGCTGGTTCATGCCCTCACGCTACCCGCGCGCGGCGCGCCGAATCACCCGCAGACGGCGGTGTTCGCGCTCGGCGTAATCGCCGAGTGCGCACCGTGGCGCCAGCGGTGTTGCCGCCGCGCGGGGTGGTTGCGCGGCGGCACGCGAAGAGATCGGAGCGAACCCTCGCACGGCTTCCGAGGGAGCGCTCCCGCACGACATCCGGCTGCGGAACCGCACGTGGTCCCACTGTCCCGCGGGGACGGCGATTAGGCTTGTCCGGGTGAGCCGTAGATTCAGCACCCTTCTCGTCGCCGTCGTGGTGCTCGCCGTGGGTGCAATTCTAGCGCTCACGGTGCCCGTCCCCCTCGTCGCGCTCGGGCCCGGCCCGGTCTTCGACACGCTCGGCTCGGTCGAGGTGCCGGAGGAGACCGCGGATTCCGCGGGCGGCGCGCAGGGCGGGACCGATCCCGGCGACGGAGGCACGGTCACCCGCCCCATCGTGGAGATCACCGGCGCGGAGGCGGACGAGACCGACGGGGTCCTCGACATGACCACCGTCGCGGTGCGCCAGAACCTGCGCATCACCGACGCGATCGCCTACTGGCTCGACCCGGAGCAGGACGTCGTCCCGCGCGATCAGGTGTTCCCGCCCGACCAGACGCAGGAGCAGGTCGACCAGCAGAATGCCGATCAGATGATCGGCTCGGAGAATTCCGCGGCCGCTGCGGCTTTCCACCACCTCAAGCTGCCCATGGTCCCCACGGTGCAGGGCGTCGCCGACGACGGCGCGGCCTCCGGTGTCCTCGAGGAGGGCGACAAGATCACCTCGGTCGATGGCGCCGCGACCCCGGACTCGCGGTCGTTCGTCGACGCCATCGCCGCGAAGCACCCCGGGGACTCGGTGGACATCGCGTTCGATCGTCCGAACACCGGGACGGATGGGAAGACCACGGAGTCGAAGGACGCGAAGGTCAAGCTCAAGCCCGGCGATCCCGCGCAGGGGCTCGAGGCGGACCAGGGCTACCTCGGAGTGGTGGTCGGCGACCTCCCCGCCAACGGCACGGGCGTCAAGATCAACCTCGCCGATGAGGTCGGCGGGCCGAGCGCCGGACTCATGTTCGCGCTCTCCATCTTCGACAAGCTCAGTCCCGGCGAGCTCACCGGCGGCCGCCACATCGCTGGCACGGGCGAGATCTCTGCCGACGGAAAGGTCGGCCCCATCGGGGGGATCCCGCACAAGATCTCGGCGGCCAAAGACGACGGCGCCACCACGTTCCTCGTGCCGTCGGCGAACTGTGCCGAGGCCGCGGCGAACCCGCCGGAAGGCATCGATCTCGTCGACGTGGACTCGCTGGATTCCGCGATCTCCGCGCTCGAGACCATCGACTCCGGCGGCCCGCCGAAGCTCTGCGCGACGCCGTAGGTCGCGCCGCTCCGGTGTCGCCGCGCGCCGGCACTGCCGCTGGGCGGCGCCCCGTCCCACGCGCATCCAGCCCACGCGCTTGCGACCCACGTGAGGGGGTGGGCGGGGACGGGGAGGGCACATCTTGCGTCATGCACGCCGCGGCGTCCGTCGTCATATCCGTAAAGTGAAGGCACTGTAGGAAATCCCAGGTGCCAGATCATTCCGCCTCGTTGCGGGGCGCGGGCACCTGAATGTTGTGAAGGGATCGCCTTGCGATTCGGTAATTCCCAAGAGCCCAGGGGCCCCGTCGGACCGCGCCAGGTGGCGCCGTTGTCGCGGCGGGCGAAGATCATCCTGGCGGCCATCATCATCGTCCTGGTGCTTCTCCAGGTCATTCCGCGCCTCAACACCACGTACACCGAATTCTTGTGGTTCGGATCGGTCGATGCGACCCAGGTGTTCCGCACGGAGGTGCTCACGCGACTCGCGCTGTTCCTCGTGGTGGCTGTGCTGGTCGCGGCGACGATCATCGGGACGGCCGTGCTCGCGCACCGCAAGCGCCCGATTCTAGTCAAGGGGCCGGGGCAAGAGGCGCTGGCCCGCTACCAGAATATCGTCGAGTCGACGAGCTGGTGGCTCCTCATCCTCCCGCCCGTGCTCATCGGGCTCCTCGCCGGACTGTTCGCGCAGGGTCAGTGGCAGACCGCGATCGCGTTCTTCAATTCCACGTCGTTCGGCATCCAGGACCCGCAGTTCGGGATCGACATTTCGTTCTACGCGTTCAAGCTGGGATTCCTGCGCTTCGTGCTCACGTGGATCATGGTCCTGCTCGTGCTGGCGCTCCTCACCGCGGCGCTCACGCACTACGTCTTCGGAGGCATCCGTTTCGGCTCGAACGACGGCGTGTTCTCCCGGGCCGCGCGAATTCACCTCGCGGTGCTCGCCGGGCTCTTCGTGCTCGCGAAGGCCGCGGGCTACTGGTTCGACCGCTACGAACTCATGTACTCGCAGGGCAGCACATTCACCGGCGCCGGCTATACGGATGTCAATGCCGTGATGCCCGCGAAGATCTTCCTCTTCGCAGTATCGATCCTGTGCGCCATCGCGTTCTTCATGGCCATCGTGGTGCGGGATCTGCGCATCCCCGCCATTGCGACCGTGCTGCTCGTGTTCTCTGCCGGAGTCGTGGGCACTGTGTACCCGCTGCTGGTCGAGCAGTTCTCCGTCAACCCGAATAGGGCGGAGAAGGAACGGGAGTACATCGATCGCAACATCGCCGCGACCCGCGACGCCTTCTCGGTGGG
>NZ_DAINST010000010.1:7185-28613 GCF_036741115.1 Dietzia sp. | reverse complement strand
GCCCGGACAAGGTCGACTACGACTTCGACTGGGGCAAGGCCGCGCCCGACCCGCAGGAGGCCTCGAAGACCTCGGCGACACTGTCCAACATCCGCGTCCTCGACCCGAACGTGCTGAGCCCGACCTTTACGCAGCAACAGCAGGTCCGGAACTTCTTCGGCTTCCCCTCGGATCTGTCGATCGACAGGTACTCCACCGACGGCCGCCTGCAGGACTACGTGGTCGGGGCGCGCGAGATCAACCCGAACACGCTGCAGGACAACCAGCGTGACTGGATCAACCGCCGCACGGTCTTCACGCACGGCACAGGTCTGGTCATGGCGCCGGCCGACAGGGTCAACGAGCTCGCCAACGACGTCGGTTCCGACCGCGGCGGCTTCCCCGCGTATGAGAGCCTCGACGTGAGCGCTGATCCGAAGAAGGAAGCGCCTGCGGAGCTCGACCAGCCGCGCATCTACTTCGGCCCTATGGTGGGCTCGGTGTCCGACGACTACTCGATCGTCAACACCACCGGCGACCCGCGGGAATACGACACCGATTCGCAGCGCTACGAGTACACCGGATCCGGCGGCGTGACCGTCGGCGGGCTCATCAACCGCCTCTCGTTCGCGCTCCGCTACACGGACCGCAACATGCTGTTCTCCAACCTCATCGGCTCCGATTCGAAGATCCTCTTCGACCGCTCGCCGATCGGCCGGGTGGAGAAGGTCGCGCCATGGTTGACGACGGACGACAAGACCTACCCGACGATCGTGGATGGCCGGGTCAAGTGGATCGTCGACGGCTACACGACGCTCAATTCGTATCCCTACGCCGAGTCCGTCGGCCTGGGTGAGCCCGATCGCGATCCGACCACCGGGCAGGTTCTCGGCACCAACAAGGTCTCCTACGCGCGCAACTCCGTGAAGGCCGTGGTCGACGCGTACGATGGCTCGGTCGACCTGTACGAGAACGACAAGGACGATCCGGTTCTGAAGACCTGGTCGAAGGCGTTCCCGGGCCTGGTGCAGCCGCAGGAGGACATGAGCGACGAGCTCCGCTCGCACCTGCGGTACCCCGAGGACCTCTTCAACACCCAGCGGCAGCTCATCGCGAAGTACCACGTCTCCGATCCTTCGCAGTTCTTCACCAACGACGCGTTCTGGTCTATCCCCGCGGACCTGAGCACGAACGCCGAGTCGAAGGCGCCGACGGCCTCGCAATCTTCGTCGCCGACGGCGAACGGGCCGACCGGCGGCATCGAGGCCACGGACGATTTCGTCCCGCAGCCTCCGAGCTACGTGATCGCCGCTGACCCGAAAACCGGGCAGCCGACCCTCCAGCTGCAGTCGGTGTTCCGCGGCTTCCAGCGCGAATTCTTCGCCGCGCACATGACCGCGAGCTCGGACCCCTCGAACTACGGAAAGATCACGGTGCGAGCCCAGGGGCAGGGGAGCGATACCCGCAACGGGCCGACGCAGGCGTGGCAGTCGATGATCACGGCAACGTCCGTGGCCGAGGACCGGCGCCTGTGGACGCAGACGTCGAAGATCACCGACGGGAACATGCTCTCGCTGGCCCTCGACGACGGCTCGATCATGTACGTCGTCCCCGTGTACGCCCAGCGGAACACCGACGACGGCAACAACGCCTTCCCGCGGCTGCTGCGCGTGATGCTGTTCTACGGCGACAACGTGGGCTACGGAAAGTCGGTGTACGAGGCACTCCAGCAGGTCAATATCCAGACCTCGCAGAAGGAGACGGGCACGTCCGAGAACGCCGAGGACAATGCGACCGTTTCGGGTGCTTCGCAGGGTTCCTCGGCGACGCCGCCGGCGACGCAGAATCCTGCGACGCCGAAGCCGGACCAGTCCGCGGCGGTGCAACAGCTCGACGCGGCGCTCGGCAAGGTCGAGGACGCGCAGAAGGGCGGTAACCTCGCCGACCTCGGGACGGCACTCGACGAGCTACAGAAGGCCGTCGACGCCTACAACGCGGCGGCACCGTCTTCGGGCGGGAACTAGCGGCGAGCGGTACGAGGGCCCCGGCGGATTTTCTCCGCCGGGGCCCTCCTGCTTGGCGCCGATTCGCTGGTCGATTACTCGTATTCGCTGGTAGCGGGTCGATTTGCGTTTCCGGATAGGTGGCGCCTAGAGTAATACAAGCCGACGCGGGGTGGAGCAGTTCGGTAGCTCGCTGGGCTCATAACCCAGAGGTCGCAGGTTCAAATCCTGTCCCCGCTACTAATAGCGAGAAAGAGTCCCGGTCTTCGAGATATCGAAGGCCGGGACTTTTTCGTGCGCTGTGCGCCGGGGCCGTTTCCTTTTACTGGTGCCGGCGCCGGTGCAGGTGCTGTCTCTGGCGCAGTTGCCGACGTTACTGCGGTAGCCATCCTGGCCGAAGCATGCACTTTCTGTCGAAATCCGACCTTCTCGGCCTCCAAATCGACAGAAAGTGCATGCTTCGCGGTTGGCCGTATCGCCGGCAGCTGCGAAGAGCGCGGCCAATCGCAGGGGGCCGCGGAGCGGGCGGCCAACTGCCATGCGGCCGCGCGGAGAGTTACTGGGCCGGAGTGGCGCTGGGGGTTGTCGCCGTGTCCGACGGAGAGGTGGTCTCGGCCGGCTGCGTCGCCGTGGTGGTCCCCGCCGGGCTCGACGTCGGCGTGGCGTCAGCATTCTCGCCCGGCACGGAGCCCTTGTCGCCGCCCTGCGGATCCTCGGCCGGCTTTTCCGCCGAGTGCGACGTGGCGACCCAATCGACGACGCCGGCGAGGTCGCCGCCGTAGCCGCCGGTGTGCGCGAACGCACCGATAATCAGGTGCGGAGCCTGGGAGAGCACGCCGATCGCGTCCACTGTCGGGTCGATGCCGCGCAGCGCGCTGCTGTTCGACAGTGCCTTGATCTGTTTCTTGATTCCCGCGCCGACCGCGCGGTCGTTGCAGATCCAGTCTCCGGCTGCGCAGACGTTGAGCGTTCGGTCTGCCGCCTTGCCGTAGTCCGTGGCGCCGAGCACGCCGGTCACGCCCGGGCCGGCGGTGCCGGTCTGGACCGAGCGAGGCGAGTTGAAGGGGTTGGCGAGGAATGCGGCCGAGGACAACCGGTCGATGGGGACGGGCCCACGCCCGGCGGCGATATCCGTGACGAGATTGCTGGCGATGCCCGCGCCCTCGGAGTAGCCGACGAAGGCGAGCTTCGAAGAGGGGCATGCGTCGGCGATCTTCGTGACGGCGCCGCGGACAACCTCGGTGCCCCGCCGCTGCGAATCGGCGTACCCGCGCGTCAGGAAGGGGCTCGCATCGTAGGCGACGGTTCGCGTGGAGACCCCGCGTGCCTCGAGCATCGTGGCGATGGGCATCGTGATCCCGCCGTGGGGGATGTTCGAGGGGATTCCGGGGAACGTCTGCGTTCCGCCGGGGACCACGATGCCCACGGTCTCCGTGCACGTCGACAGCCCGGGCACGCCCATCAAGGAACCGTCCGGCGCCTGGATGGATCCCGCCGGAGCGGCTGCCGGGTTGTTGGACCCGGACCCGACCTGCGCCGAGGCGACGGCGGTCGGAGCGGCCGCGAGGACCACCCCCAGAGCGAGTGCAGAGATGGAGTGGGCGGTTCTGCGGGGCACGGTTCTCCTCGATTGAGACAGAAAATGATGATTAGTGGCGCTAAATATGAGTGTCTCAGGCGCGACTGGAGCTTATCGATCGAGGGGCGATTGCGAAAGCTGTGCGAGCACGATCACATCGCCGCTCTACCGGGCACTTTGGGCGCAAGTCACGTCGGATTAAACAAGAGTTCATCGAAACTGGTTACGCTCATGACATTCTCATGCTGACCGACAGCTAATCAGGCTCGGCGTTACGCCGGCCGGGAAGGTTGCCCACCATGGCGCGTCCGCTCACCTCTTCTCGCATCGGCCGCCGCGCCGTCACGGCGACCCTCATCGCCGCCTTCGCCGCGAGCGGCGTGGTCACCGCGGAAACCGCGAACGCGCAGGGAAGTGTCGAACTCCCGGCGCTGCGTCCGGCCGTGCAGCACGATGGCGCACCGGTACCCGCCCCGTTCGGCCCCGACGCGTACGTCGGCTACGTCTCGGACATCAGCCCGTACACCGGCGGCATCTACTACGACGTGGTCAAGGGCTTCGAGGACCTCCGCGCCAACCACGACGACGTTCTCGCGCAGAACCTCGAGACCACGGTGGAGATCAACAACAACGCTTCCCCCGAGGTGGCGCAGCGCGCCCAGGCTGACGCCGCGGCCTCCGAAGGCGGCCTGCTCACCTCGTTCTCCGATGCGCTCGGGCCCGAACTCGGCGAGGCCCTGCGCACCTCGCTCGCCGAAGGCCGCCTGCCGAAGACCCAGATGCTGCTCGACAGCGGCTACCTCTCGCGCGCCGGCGGTATCGCGAATTCGACGCTAGTCGAGAAGATGATCTTCAACTACGACCGCCCGTTCGTGGTCGCGCCCGATCGGATCGTGCGTCACGAGGACGGCCAGCACGAGTTCTACGATCCGAGCTCGAAGGCCTTCCCGTCGGGGCACACGAACCAGGCCGCCTGGGTCACCTCGCTGCTCGCCGCCATGCTGCCGGAGCTCGGCCCCCAGGTCCTCGACCGCGGAGCCGAGGCCGGCTATAATCGCATGGTCATGGGCGTCCACTACCCGCTCGACGTCATCGGAGGCCGGATGACGGGCACGGCGGCCGCCGCCGACCGGCTCAACGACCCGAAGATGCGCGACACCCTCCGTCAGGCAGGGGACGAGCTGCGCGCGGAGCTCGAATGGCGCACGGGCCGTCCGCTTGCGGACGTCTCCGCGCAGCAGCCCTACCGCGACACCGCCACCTCGGTGCGCGAATACTCCGACCGAATGCACTACGACTTCGGCACGATCTACGACCCGAACGCGGCGATGGTCGTCCCGCAGGCGGCGCCCGCCCTGCTCATCACGCGCTTCCCGGAGCTCGACTACCAGCAGCGCGCGGAGGTCCTCCGCCAGACCGCCGGCCCTGCGGGTTTCCCGCTCGACGATCAGTCGGCGGCCGGTTCGTGGCAGCGAATCAACCTCGCGGCTGCCTACGCGGCGAACGTCACGGTGGGTGAGGACGGCTCGGTCACAGTCTCCTAAGTTCGTTAGGGCGACTAACGGGGATAACGAGCTGAATAGCCGCAGAACCCGGCCCGATACCCGGCTTTTCTGTCCTTCGGCTTAATATTCTCGGCATGTCTGAAATCACGTCCACCCCCGACGGCGCCGGCGCGCCGATCGAGGAGGAGAAGCCGACGCTCGCCGATCGCGAGCGCGGTTTCTTCGGCCATCCCTGGGGCCTGGCCAACCTCTCCGCGATCGAGATGTGGGAGCGATTCAGCTTCTACGGCATGCAGGCCCTCGTCGCGTACTACATCTACTACTCCGTCGCCGATGGGGGACTTGGCTACAGCGAAAGCGCTGCCACCTCGATCGTCGGCGCGTACGGCGGACTCGTCTACCTCTCCGCGATCTTCGGCGGCTGGATCTCTGACCGCCTGTTCGGCGCGGAGCGCTCGCTCACGGGCGCGGCCGTGCTCATCATGCTCGGGCACATCTCGTTGTCCCTTATCCCGGGAATGACAGGCGTCGGTATCGGCCTCATCGCCATCGCCCTCGGTTCTGGCACGCTCAAGGCGACGACCTCCGTGGTGGTCGGCGTCATGTATCGCCGCTCGGACATGCGCCGCGACGCCGCGTTCTCCATCTATTACATGGGCGTCAATATCGGCGGGCTCATCGGCCCGCTCGCCACGAACGCGCTGTGGGAGGGCACGAATTTCCACTGGGGCTTCGCGCTCGCCGCATTCGGAATGGCCGCGGGCCTCATCCAGTACCTCGCCCTGCGTGGCAAGACCCTCTCGTCGATCCCGAAGGGCGCGCTCAACCCGGCCACGCCGAAGCACATTTCGATCGTCGGCGGTGCCGCGGCGATCGTCGTCGTCATCATCGTCATCTCAGCCCTCGCCGGCTGGCTCACGTTCGACAACCTCGCGAGCGTGGTCACGGTGGTCACCATCGTCGCCGCCATTCTGCTCTTCGGCGTGATCCTCTCCTCGAAGCAGATCACAGCGGTCGAGCGCTCGCGCGTCATCGCCTTCATCCCGATGTTCCTCGCCTCGTGTGGCTTCTGGGCTCTGTTCCAGCAGCAATTCACCTCGATCGCGGTGCTCGCCGATCAGGCTCTCGACAGGAACGTCTTCGGTTGGGACTTCCCGCCCGGCTGGGTCCAGTCGATCAACCCGCTGTTCATCATCATCTTCGCGGGCGTCTTCTCGGCGATGTGGCTCAAGCTCGGCGACCGGCAGATCGCGACGCCCTACAAGTTCGCCCTGTCGAACGTCGTCATGGGTATCGCGTTCCTCGTGTTCATCCCCTTCACCGACGGCATGATCCCCATGCTCGTCATGGTCGTCGTGCTCTTCCTGTTCACGATGGCCGAGCTGCTCCTCTCGCCGCTGGGCCAGTCGCTCGCTACGAAGCTCGCCCCCGCCGCGTTCAATTCGCAGATGGTGGCGCTGTTCTTCCTCTCGGTCGCGATCGGCTCCTCGGCCTCGGGCTGGCTCGCCGGCTTCTACAATCCAGACGACCAGGCGGCTACGAATCAGTACTTCATGTGGATCGGCATCGCGTCGATCGTGCTGGGCATCGTCATCGCGCTCGTCGCGAACCCGGTCGTTCGGCTCATGAAGGGCGTGCGCTAGCCCCTCTCCATTCCCTGCCTATGACGGCGGAGGTCCGGTTCAGCCCGGCCTCCGCCGTCATTCGTCTATTTACGTAATCGAGGGCTACAGGTGCGCGAGGACGTTGACCACGTGCCCGCCGACGTCGCGGTAGAAGAAGCGGCGCACGCCCCACGGCTCCACGGTGGGCGGGTGGACGATCTCGGCGCCGGCGGCGACGGCTCGCGCGTGGGCGGCGTCGACCGCGGCCGGGTCGTCGAGCTCGAGGGAGAGCTCGGGGTTGCACGGGGCGGTGGCATCCCGGCTCATGACGCTGAACTGCGGTGCGGGGACGGTCTTAGCGGCGGCGGGGGAGCCGAGGGTGGCGATCCAGCCGTGGTCCATGAGGACCTCGACGTCGAGGATTTCGCGGTACTCGGCGACGGCTGCGGGGACGTCGGCGACGGAGAGGATGGGCACGGCGCGGCGGATGCTCATGGGGCCATGGTGCGACACATTTGCTCCTTCCGCCGGTTTCGATCTACCTACCTGCGGTGATGCCGGGGGAGAGCGGCGATTCCGGAGGGGTCGAGTGTGTGTGCCTCGTCACAGAAATGCGCCGAGGGTTTGCATCGCCGTTTTTCCGATGCGTAGCGTCGCGGCAGTCCGAAAGATCACGGAATGGTCACCGCGCCGTTACAGAACGACCCCCGGCCGCTTTCGACACCGAGATCCAGACGCCTAGCAACGAGAAGACCGACCCCAAGGAGGTCCGAACAATGCGCAAGAACTTCGCACGGATGACTGCAGGAACCATCGCCGCCGGCGCCATCGCGACGGGCGGCGTGCTCCTCGCGAGCCCGGCGGCCAACGCCGCGACCGAGAGCCAGTGGGACCAGGTCGCGCAGTGCGAGTCCGGCGGTGACTGGTCGATCAATACCGGTAACGGCTACTACGGCGGCGTCCAGTTCGACGAGCAGACCTGGAGCGCCTACGGGGGCGACCAGTTCGCGCCGACGGCCGACCAGGCCTCGAAGGAGCAGCAGATCCAGATCGCCGAGCAGGTCCTCGCCAACCAGGGTGCGGGCGCATGGCCGAACTGCGGCAGCTCGCTCGGGTGGTAGCGAGTTGAGTTGTGCCGAGCTGAGCTGCGTTGGGTCGAACAGCGCCGAGCGCGGCTCCGCTCGGGCCCGGTCGAGGCGCTCGACCGAGAGCCCGAGCAGCACCCCCGGAAGCCCCGGACCCCGGCACCTTTGGGTGCCTCGTGGGCCGGGGCTTTCCCCGATTTCGGAAACTTTTCGGCGCGGGATTCGGAAAGCGCAGTGTCGCACGCATTCTCGGAACCTGAGAGTGGTCCTATCGAGTCCGTGAAAACGCCGTCGGTGCTTTAGACTGTGCACATACGTGTTTCTCCGCCTCCGGGCGGGCCGAAAGGAGACCGAATGTTCGCCGCTACTTCCCAGGCCCACCACGAGGGGCGCTCCCGGGCGTTCTGGGCGGCGGTCTTCGCCGCCGCTCTGCTCGCTTCGGTCCTCAGCGCATTCTTCGCGGCCCCGTCCGCGCACGCCAAGCCCGTGCTCGGCGGCGGAACGCCGATCCTCACGCACGCCGGGCAGGCGCTGTGCACCGCCACGGCCGCGGGGTACGACCGCAACGGCAGCCCCGTCGCCTTCACTGCCGGACACTGCAGCTCCGGCCTCGGCGAGGAGGTCCAGGTCGAGGGGGCCGGCGTGGTCGGCAATGTCGTCGCGCGCAACGAGATCCTCGACTACACGGTGTTCAGCGTCGATCCGTCGAAGGTCGATATCGTCCGCCAGGGCGGCGTCAACGACCGGGGCGCTCCGCCCAACCAGGGCGATACGATCTGCAAGCTCGGTGCCAAGACTGGCTACACGTGTGGCCCCACGTGGCAAGTCGAGGACAACACGATCTACTCGCAGGTCTGTGCAGGCCGCGGCGATTCGGGCGGCCCGGTCATGAACGGCGACCGCCTCGTCGGCATGCTCAATGGCGGCACGGTCCCGCCCGTGGCGGACGAAGTCGGTCTCGGTTCCGTCGCGGCCGCGATGCCCGAGTGCTACGTCAACTTCCAGGCGCCGGTCTTCCTGCCGGCATACGGCACCACGTTCGATGCGATCGTCGACGATGCCACGGTCCGCAACTGGCCCGGCGCCGGCTTCCGCATGGCCTAGGGCTTTCGAGCGGTCCCCACTTACCGAGGGCCGCGGCTTCGCACGGAGATCCGTGCTGTGCCGCGGCCCTCGGCGCATTTAGCCCGCCGCGATCCGCGCCCGGCTCGGCGCCGGCGCTTCGCCCTACAATTCGGCGGAAATCTCCGCGGCCCGAGCGGCCGCCGCCCTCGCCCCGCGGGTAATGGCCTCGGCGACGCCCGACTCCTCGAACTCGTCGATGGCCTTCTGCGTCGTGCCGTTCGGGCTAGCGACGCCGCGGAGCAGCTCCCCGGCGTCGACTCGGGTACTGGGCCCGGCACCGGCACCGGCACCAGCACCTTCGCTTCCTGCCGCTTCCTCGTCTTTCGCCCCGGCCCCGGCGAGTATGGCGCCCGCACCGGCGACCGTGCGGTTGGCGAGCATCCGCGCGAGCTCGGGGTTGAGACCGAGCTCGATCCCGGCCTTCCGCATCGCCTCGGCCAGGTAGAACACGTAGGCCGGCCCCGAGCCGCTGATCGCCGAGAGCGCGTCGATCTGCGCCTCGTCGATGTCGACCACAGTGGCGACTGCCTCGAACACGCCGCGCACAGCGTCGAGCTGCGCGGGAGAGACGTGCGTGCCGGCGGAAACGGAGACCACGCCGCGCCCGATCCCGACCGGCGTATTCGGCATCGTCCGCACGACCGGCTGCCCCTGTGGCAGCGCAGCCTCGAGGCGCTCGATGGAGACCGCAGCGGCGAGACTCACGATGACGGCGTCCTCCGCCAACACTGGGCCGATCTCTTCCGCCAGCCTCGTGATCTCACCGGGGGCCACCCCGAGCACGAGGACGGAGGCACCCCGAGCGGCCTCCGCATTGGCTGCGGGATCCTCCGTAGTGGCCAGTGCCTCGATCCCGTGCCGCTCCCGCAGATCTGCGGCGCGCTCGGGGCGGCGAACGGTGGCCACGGTGTTGCCGGGGGACGTGCCCGCCGTGAGGACGCCGGCGAGGACCGCCTCGCCCATGGATCCGCAGCCGAGGAATGCGATGGTGCTCATGGCTCCCGAGTGTGCCAGGGCACGAAAAAGCCCCCGCCCGCCGGGATGGCGGACGGGGGCGGATTCGCCCTGCGCAGTGCTACTTGAGCTGCGAGGAGTTGAGATCGAGCACGCGCCGCGCGATGACGAGTTGCTGGATCTGCTGGGTGCCCTCGAAGATGTCGAGAATCTTCGAATCGCGCGACCACTTCTCGAGCAGCGAGTGCTCGGAGTAGCCGTAGGAGCCGGCGAGCTCCACTGCGCCGAGGGTCACCGCGGAACCCGTGCGGCCGGCCTTGGCCTTGCACATCGAGGCTTCCTTGGTGTTGGGGAGCTTGTTGTCCGCCATCCACGCTGCCCGGAGGGTCAGGAGGTAGGCCGACTCCCAATCGGACTCGAGCTCGATGTACTTCGCGACCACGGCGGGCTGCTGGTTCGAAGGGATGTCGTAGTCGATCTCGTAACCGGCCTCGGTGATGAGGTTGCGGATCTCCTCGAGCGCGGCCCGGGCGACGCCCACGGCCATGCCCGCGACGAGCGGGCGGGTGTTGTCGAAGGTCTGCATCGCGCCGGCAAAGCCCTTGTCGGTGCGGACCTCCGGATCGCCGAGGAGGTTCTCCTTGGGGACGCGGCAGTTGTCGAACGTGATCTGCGCGGTGTCCGACGCCTTGATGCCCAGCTTGTGCTCGAGGCGATCGAGGTGGACGCCCGGGTGATCGAAGGGCACGACGAAGGACTTGATCGCCGCACGCCCGGCCGACTTGTCGACCGTGGCCCACACGACGATGTGGTCGGCGCGGGAGCCGGAGGTGATGAAGATCTTGGTGCCGTTGATGACGTACTCGTCACCCTCGAGCTTCGCGGTGGTGGACACCGCCGCGGAGTCGGAGCCGAACGACGGCTCGGTGATCGCCATCGAGGCCCACACCTTGCCGAAGCGCTGGAGCTGCTCGTCGTCGGCGACGGCGGCGATCGCGGAGTTGCCGAGACCCTGGTAGGGGACCGAGAGCGTGAGCCCGACGTCGCCGAAGCACGTCTCCATCACGTTGAGCAGCGACATCATGTTGCCGCCGTTCTGGTTGCCCTTGGCTTCCTTGTTTCCGCGGCCACCGGCGGCGCCCGCGGCGGCCTGGCCGCCGTCTTCCATGCCGGACATGAGCGCGGCGAGGGTGTCGAGCTCCTTGGGGTACTCGTGCTCCGCGAGGTCGTACTTGCGGGACACCGGGCGGAAGATCTGCATGGCGACCTGGTTGGCTTGGTTCTGCGCCGCCTGCAGCTTCTTGGAGAGTTCGAGATTGATCATGAAGAGTTCCTTCTCAGCGTGAGGGGCGGACTAGAGGACGACGACGCCCTCGGCGATGCCGGCCGCACGGAGATCGCGGTACCAGCGCTCGACGGGGTGTTCCTTGGTGAAGCCGTGGCCGCCGAGGAGCTGAACGCCGTCGAGGCCGATCTTCATGCCCTTGTCGGAGGCGAGCTTGCGCGCGAGCGCGGCCTCGCGGCCGAACTCGAGCCCCTGCTCGGCGCGCGAGGCACCGCGCCAGGTGACGAGGCGGAGGCCGTCGAGCTCGGTGGCGATATCCGCGACCATGAACGCCACGGCCTGGCGGTTGGCGATCGGCTCGCCGAACGCCTCGCGCTCCTTGACGTAGGGGATCACGTAATCGAGGACGGCCTGCGACGTGCCGACCGTGAGCGAAGCCCACCCGAGGCGGGAGAGGCGGATGATGTCGCGGAACGCCTTGTCGCGCTCGTCGGCGGAGATCTCGCCGCCGAGGATCGCGGACGACGGCACGGAGACATCCTTGAGGTTGATCCGGCCGATTCCGGCGGCGCGCAGTCCCATGGAGGGATCGGCCTCGATGACCACGCCATCGGTATCCGACTCGACGATGAAGAAGGTGGGCTTGCTCTCGTAGGCCGCGGCGACGATGAACAGCTCGGCGGAGTCGGCGATCGGCACGAGCGACTTGACGCCGTTGAGCGTGTACCCGTCGCCGGACTTCGTGGCGGTGGTGGAGAGCTCGAAGGGGGAGAACAGCGGGGTCGGCTCGTTGACCGCGACGACGGCGCCGGGAACGTTCTCCGATCCAAAGGCCGGGAGGTACGTCTTCTGCTGCTCCTCGGAGCCGAACTGCGTAAGGGTCGCGGCCACGGAGCTCGGCGCGATGATCGGGAGGGCGAGGCCCATGTCGCCGTAGGCGAGCGCCTCGGCCACGAGGGAGTTCGTCACGACGCCGCGCTCGGTGGCGACGCCCTCGTACTCCTCGGGCACGTTGATCATCGTGACGCCGATCTCGGAGGAGCGCTCGATGAGCGACTCGGGCGCCTTGGCGGCCTCGTCGGCGTCGTGGGCTGCGGGGCGCATGACGCCGGAGGCGAAGTCCCGGACCGTCTCCTGGATCATCTTTTGCTCGTCCTCGATGGACAAGTCGAAGAGATCGTTCTTCTTCTCGGCATCGGGAAGTGGGTTCGGCTTCTTCGCGCCCGAGGACTTCTTGAAGGTGCGGTTCGCGGCGCCGAGAGTCTTGAAGCCCGTCCGGGTCGCCTCGTAGGCGACACGCTCGATCGGCTTGCGCACACCGAGCTTCTCGGCGATGTCCGAACCGGCGATCGAGGAGATCACGCGCATCGCCGAGCCCATCGCGTCGGGCTTGTGCGGCTTCGCGCCGGGGGTGGAATTCTTCTTGGAACTCATCTTCACCAGCTGTTCTGTGTCGCGGGTGGGAAAACTGACGGGACCGACCTTACTCGTTAGTAGGGTCAGTCCAAAGCAATTTATCCCGAAGGTGTCGCGCATACCCCCCGGCGCGGCTGCGGGAAAGCACACGAAAACGCCCGGATCCATGCGGGGATCCGGGCGGAAGATGTTGAGACGCAGCGGAAGTGGCCTAAAGCTCGTGCGGTGCTCGCGCCGAACCCGATCCGGTCCCGGGCCGGCGGCTCGGCTTGCTTCGGGCCCGGACCGAGGGACCCTACTTACCCGAGAGCAGTGCCACGGCTTGCTCGACGGCGCCGGGACGGCCGGCGACGAACCAGTCGTACCCGGCGACCTCGACCACGGCGGTGCGCCCGCCTGCGGCCTCGACGATGGCCTTGCCGGGGAGCCAGTCCCATTCGGGGCACGAGTGCTGGCACCACACCGAGTACTTGCCCTCGGCGACCGCGGCCAGGTCGAGCGAGCCGGAGCCGAGCATGCGCATGGTGGCCGCGCCCTGGCTCACTCTCCGGAACGGCTCGGCGAGGTCCGGGTCGGAGAGGAACGGCGGGTGGAGGTAGGTGGCGAGGCAGCCATCGGCGAGGCCACCGGGCTCGAGGCGGGGGAGCGGGACGGCGCCGCGGCGTGCCCCGGACTCGGTCCCGCCGATCCAGGTCTCGCCCGTCGCGGGGCGGTGGATCGCGCCGAGCAGATACTCGTCCGGCCCCGAGAGCGCGACCGCCGAGCACCAATAGTCCGAGCCGGAGACGAAGTTATACGTCCCGTCGACGGGGTCGACGGCCCAGCGGCGGTCGGAATCCGTCTCGACGAGCGTCCCCTCCTCGCCGAGGATGCCGTCGTCCGGTCGGTGCCGGCCGAGCAGCGAGGTGATCGATTCTTCGGCGGCCCTGTCCGCTTCCGTGACCACATCGGACACCGAGGTCTTCTGCTCGACCTCGAGCCCGGACTCGCGGAGGTATCGGGCGATACGCCCGGCTTCCTGGACCGCAAGGGCGGCGAGTTCTGCGTCGTCATACTCGATGGGCCTCGACCGGCCGGCATCCGAGACATTCGCGGACCCCTCTTGCGCGCCGCCGGGCCGACCGGCGCTCGCAATCGGGCCGGGCTGGGTTCCGGGGCCCGAGCCGGTGCTCGGATCGGCGTCGGTTGCCGGTGCGTCCGCGGGCGAGAATGCCGTGTCGTCCATGGCCGCGACGCTACCCCCGTAGAGCGAAGGCCCGGCCACGAGCGGATGGTCGCTCGGCAAAGGGGAGGTTGTCTGTGGATGACGGCGGAGGAAACGATCGCCCCGGCGGCCGCGCCCGCCACCTGCCGGGTTCGGGGGAGACGCACCGCCGACGCGTATGATCGGTGCCCATGCAGGCCGACTTTTCTTCCGACATCGCCGAGATGGAATCCACGCTCACCACGGTGGAGAAGGTCATGGACGTCGAGGAGCTGGCCGCCAGGGTCGACGAACTCGAGCAGAAGGCCGCCGACCCCGAGCTCTGGAACGACCCCGACCACGCCCAGCGGGTCACGAGCGAGCTGTCCCACGTCCAGGCGGACCTCAAGCGCGTGGGGGATCTGCGCAGCCGCCTCGAAGACCTCCCCTTGCTCGCCGAGCTCGCGGCCGAGGAAGGCGACGATGACGCGGCGGCCGATGCCGTCGCCGAGCGGGACTCCCTGCGCGCGGACATCGAGGCTCTCGAGGTCAAGACGATGCTCTCGGGCGAGTACGACCAGCGCGAGGCCGTGGTAAACATCCGGTCCGGGGCCGGCGGCGTCGACGCTGCGGATTTCGCCGAGATGCTCATGCGGATGTACGTGCGCTGGGCGGAGAAGGCCGGGCACAAGGTCGAGGTCTACGACACCTCGTACGCCGAAGAGGCGGGGCTCAAGTCCGCGACCTTCGTGGTCCACGACCCGTACATGTACGGCACGCTCTCGGTGGAGCAGGGCACGCACAGGCTCGTGCGGATCTCGCCGTTCGACAACCAAGGCCGCCGGCAGACCTCGTTCGCCGAGGTCGAGGTGCTTCCCGTCGTCGAGCAGACGGACTCCATCGAGATCCCGGAGAACGAGGTCCGGGTCGACGTCTACCGCTCTTCGGGCCCGGGCGGGCAGAGCGTCAACACCACGGACTCGGCGGTGCGGCTCACGCACATTCCCACGGGCGTCGTCGTCACATGCCAGAATGAGAAGTCGCAGCTGCAGAACAAGGTCGCGGCGATGAAGGTGCTGCAGGCCAAGCTCCTCGAGCGCAAGAGGCAGGAGGAGCGCGCGGAGCTCGATGCGCTGGGCGCAGGCGGAAACGCCTCGTGGGGCAACCAGATGCGCTCCTACGTGCTGCACCCGTACCAGATGGTCAAGGACCTGCGGACCGAGTTCGAGGTCAACAACCCCTCCGCGGTGCTCGACGGCGAGATCGATGGCTTCCTCGAGGCCGGGATCCGCTGGCGGATGCGCGAGCAGCAGGCGGCCGATTCCTAGCCGCAGCCGCCTGAGAGAAATTCCCAGACGGCACTCGGAATCCAGGCCGCGCCTACTCAGTTCCTACCAAGGTTCGAAAGGTAGAACGGCTCACTATGCTCACGTTTAGTACCGGGTTCGACACCCTGCTCGATTGGTTGCGGAACCAGGGACTGCAGATCGTGCTCATCGTCCTCGCGGCGATGATCGTCTCACGGTGTATCTCCAAGGTCGCGACGGTGTGGACCGCGCGCATCGATGCGAGGCATTCCGAGAGCGACGATCTGGTCCTCTCCGAGAACTCGAAGCACCTCCACGCACTCGTCCAGGTCATCTCCTACGTAGCGATCGCGGTGGTGTACGTCGTCGCCTCGGTCAAGGTGCTCTCGGCGTTCGGCGTCAACCTCGTCGCGCTCGTCGCACCCGCTACCGTGCTCGGCGCGGCGCTCGGTTTCGGCGCCCAGAAGATCGTCCAGGACTTCCTCGCGGGCTTCTTCATCATCGCCGAGCGGCAGTACGGCTACGGCGACACGGTGTCCATCGACGCCGGCAACTCCTTCTCTGGAACGGTCGAGGACGTCACGCTGCGCGTCACCAAGCTGCGCACTATCGACGGCGAGGTCGTCACCGTGCCCAATGGCCAGATCGCCGGCACCACCAACCAGTCGCGCGACTGGGCCCGCTCGCTCATCGACGTGCCGGTGCCCAATACCGAGGACATGACGCGAGTATCCGAGGTGCTGCAACAGCTGTGCCACGAGCTCCTCGACGACGAGCTCATCAAGGATTTCCTCCTCGACGAGCCGACGCTCATGGGAATCGAATCGATCTCCCTGTACCAGACCACGATGCGCATCCTCGTGCGCACGCTTCCGGGCAAGCAGTGGGAGGTCTCGCGCCGCATCCGCGCGGTGATCACCCGCCGCTTCCGCGCGGAGAACATCGTGCTCGAGAACGAGGGGCTCGCGGCGCTGCGCGCCGGGATGGCCCGGACCGACGGATCGAACGCGTAGGAGGAGGTCGAAATGGTCGGCAATACACCGCAGGATCCCCGCGGCGACGGGGCTCAGGACGAGGCCCGGCGCGATCGGCGCCCCCGGATGGGCGGCAGCGAATCGGTCGATACCGACTCCTTTACCGCCGAGGAGGTCGCCGAGATCCGTCGCGTGGGTAACGCCGCGGCGGCCGAACGAAGGGGCGACTCGGTCGGCGGCGCGGGAAGCGCGGCGGACCCCGCACCTTCGGCATCGCAGGCGTCTTCGGCGTCGGCGCGCACGTCCGGCTCGTCGGGACGCGCTGCGGAGTGGAACCCGGAAGGCGCAGTGGACCGGAGTGGCGCGGGCGGAGCCGCGGCGAGCGCCGCGGCCGTGGCGGATGCCGAGCGGGAAAAGCCCCTCGACGGCGCGGGTGCCGCCACTCAGGCCGGACGGGGCTCGTCCGACGACGAGGAGGATCCGTACTCGCTGAACTGGAGCGAGCGCTGGTCGATGCTCCGCGAGGTCCTCTCGATCTCGCGCTCCTCAGCCGTGTTGCTCATCGCGTTCCTCCTCGTCGCGCTGCTGTACATGTGGGTTCGCGACGATCCGATCGTCGCGCTGCCTTCCGATGATCCGGCGACGAGTACGGCGGAGACGAGTTCGCCCGCAACCGAGACCTCGGGCACCGAGACGAGTACCGCCGCGACTGATTCCTCCGGCACGGAGACTTCGCAGGCCGAGGCCACGGGATCGGCGAGCAACCAGGAATCCCGACAGCCGACACAGCAGCAGACGTCCTCGAACCCGGGCGCCGGAGCGAACGGCGATTCCGGCGCCTCGAGCGGCGCGAACGGCTCGCAGGTGCCTACGCAGGATTCCGGAGCGCAGTCCGGCGCCGGCGCAGGAACCGGCCAGGGCTCCCAGCCCGCCGAACAGGGAGCGGGCCAGAATGCCGCCGGTGGTGGCACTCAGTACTCGGGTACGGCCGGCGGCGAAGAAACCGATTCGGGCGCCGAAGCCGCGAGCGGGGCGGCTGCGCAGTAGCGAGCGACCCCGCACCGCGCATTGGCGCGATCGCGCGCGGCGCGGGGAGACCGCCCGGGCGAGGCGTCGACCGCCGTCATCCAGAGAGCGGTGGGCAGGCAAGCGCCGTGCCGCTGCCGCGATCGGAGCGTAAGCCCAGCTCGGTTGCCCGCCACCGGGGCCGCACGTAAGGTGAGGTGTCTGTCTGGGCCGGGTACGGGCCCGGGGCGTGAGTCGATCAGCAGCCGGAAGGGGGCCGCCATGGGCAAGACGAAATCGAAGAAGGGCGCGTCCTCCCTCGGGCGTGATGGCTCGATCATCGCCTCGAACAAGAAGGCGCGGCACGAGTACACGATCCTCGACACCCTCGAGGCGGGCGTCGCGCTCGTGGGCACCGAGGTCAAGTCCATGCGCGAGGGCAAGGCCTCGCTGGTGGACGCGTACGCGACGATCGACGACGGCGAGGTGTGGCTCCGCGGCCTCCACATCCCGGAGTATTCGCACGGCTCGTGGACCAATCACGCGCCGAAGCGGGCGCGCAAGCTCCTCCTGCACCGCAAGCAGATCGACCAGGTGTACGGCAAGACCCGCGACGGCAATGCCACGCTCGTCCCGCTGTCCCTCTACTTCAGTCAAGGGCGGGTCAAGGTCGAGCTCGCGATCGCCCGCGGTAAGCAGTCGCACGACAAGCGCGAGACTCTGCGCCGCCGCACCGTGGAGCGCGAGACGGTCCGCGAGATCGGCCGCAAGATCAAGGGCATGCCCGGATGAGCGGCGAAGGTCGGCTTGCGGAGGACGCCGCCAGGCTCCTCCACTCGCTGACCGGCCGCCCCGATGCCGAATTCCGGGACGGCCAGTTCGACGCGATTTCGGCGCTCGTCGCCGACCGGCGCCGGGTGCTCGTCGTGCAGCGCACGGGCTGGGGCAAATCCGCCGTGTACTTCCTCTCGGCGAAGCTCATGCGCGAGCGCGGGCGCGGCCCGTCGCTCATCGTCTCGCCGCTTCTCGCGCTCATGCGCGACCAGGTCGCCGCGGCAGCGCGAGCCGGGGTCGTCGCGCGGACGCTCAACTCGGCGAACGCCACGGAGTGGGACGAAATCCACGCGGAGCTGCGAGCGGGGGAGGTCGACGTCCTGCTCGTCTCGCCCGAGCGGCTCACCAACCCGAACTTCCGCGACACCGTGCTCCCGGAACTCGTCTCCGAGATCGGGATGATCGTAGTGGACGAGGCGCACTGCATCTCGGACTGGGGCCACGATTTCCGGCCAGACTACCGGCGAATCTCGGCGATCATCCGGGAGCTCCCTGCGGACACCCCCGTACTCGCGACGACGGCGACGGCGAACTCGCGGGTCACTGCCGACGTGGCCGAGCAGCTCGGCTCGGACACCCTCGTGCTCCGCGGTCCGCTCTCGCGCGATTCCCTCCGCCTCGGGGTCGCCGGGGCGCGCCCCCCGGCGGCGCGAATCGCCTGGCTCGCGGAGCACCTCGGAGACTTTCGCGGCTCGGGCATCGTGTACACGCTGACGGTCGCCGCCGCCGAGGACACTACGTCCGCCCTGCGCGATGCCGGTTGGGAGGTCGCCGCGTACACGGGCGGCACGGACCCGGAGGAACGGGAGCGGCTCGAGCAGAGCCTCAAGGACAACAAGCTCAAGGCGCTCGTCGCGACCTCGGCGCTGGGGATGGGATTCGACAAGCCCGACCTGGGGTTCGTGGTCCACCTTGGCGCGCCGTCCTCACCGGTGTCCTATTACCAGCAGGTCGGGCGCGCGGGCCGCGCCACGGAATCTGCCGACGTCCTGCTCCTGCCCGGTCCCGAGGACGCCGAGATCTGGGAGTACTTCGCCACGGCGTCGATGCCTTCGGAGGAGGACGCCTCCGCGGTGCTCGCCGCGCTGGCAGCGGAGGGGACGCTCTCGGTGCCAGCGCTCGAAACGCGGGTCGGCGCGCGTCGCAACCGGCTCGAGCTGCTACTCAAGACGCTGTCCGTGGACGGCGCGGTGCGGCGCGTGCGCGGCGGATACGAAGCCACTGGCGCGGGCTGGACCTACGATGCCGAGCGCTACGCTGGCGTCCTCGCCGTGCGCCGTGCCGAGGCGAAGGCGATGGAGGAGTACGAGTCAACGGGGGCGTGCCGGATGCGCTACCTCACCGAGATGCTCGACGATCCGGATCCGGTGGATTGCCGCCGCTGCGACAACTGCCGAGGGCAGTGGTGGTCGGACGAGGTCGGCGACGGCGCGCACGAAGCTGCGCGGCAGGCGCTCTCCGGCATCGGCCGCGTGATCGAGCCGCGTGCCCAGTGGCCCACCGGCATGCCCAACCTCGGCGTCTCTCTCAAGGGGAAGATCCCTCCGGCCGAGCGCGCCGAGCCGGGGCGCGCGATCGCGCGGCTCACCGACCTCGGAGCGGGGCAGCGGCTGCGCGAGTTCCTCTCCCCGAACACAGTTGACGGCGACGTTCCCGAGGACGTGGCGAGCCTGTGCGTCCGGGTGCTCGCCGATTGGCCGTGGGAGAGGCGCCCGGATGCCGTGATCGCCGTTCCCAGTGCCCGCAGGCCGCGAACGGTTCGCTCGCTGGCCGGGGGCCTCGCGGCGGCCGGGAAGCTCGCCGACCTCGGCGATCTCGTGTCCGTCCGCGAGCACGGCGGTCCCGACGTGAACAGTGCGTTCCGGCTCCGAGACGTGGTCTCCGCGTTCGCGCTCTCCCCGGAGCAGGCCGAGGCCGTGGCAGGGCGCGCGGTGTTGCTCGTCGACGATGTCGTCGCGAGCCGGTGGACGCTCACGGTCTGTGCGCGGGAGCTCCGACTCGCCGGGGCCGACGCGGTACTACCGTTCGCGCTGGCGCTGCGCGGGTAGACAACTGGAAGATTTCGAATCCAAGGAGGAAAGCGCATGCGGATCTTCGGCTTCGAGAGGTACGGCGGCCCCGAGGTGGCGGGCTTCCTCGACGTCCCCGAGCCCGAGCTGCGGCCGGGAACGGTGCTCGTCGAGACGGTCTCCGTGGGGCTCAATCCCGTCGATATCAATGTTCGATCCGGCGCCCGGCAGTCCGGGTTCCCCGTCGAATTCCCCATGGCAATGGGGCGCGAGGCCGCGGGCATCGTGCTCGCCTCGCGCCGCTCGCCCGAGTCTGAGGAGTTCGCGAGGCGGCGTCTGCCGTCGGGCGCCCCCGTCCCGCCGGCGATCGGCGAGGGGACGCTCGTCTTCGGTTCGTGCGCGGCCGGAGTCGGCGCGTTGGGCGAGCGGACGCTTCTCGAGGAGTCGAGCGTCGCCACCGTGATGTCCGGGCTCGCCCCCGATCGCGCCGCGTGCATCCCCGTCGCCGTGGGCACCGCGTACGACGCGATCGGGGAGCTCGCCCCGCACCCCGGCGAGGTCGTCCTCGTGCTCGGCGCCGGGGGAGGCGTGGGCATCCACGCCGGGCAATTCGCCGCGATTGCGGGTGCTCGCGTGATCGGCGTGGCGAGCCCCGAGAAGCGCGAATTCGTCGAGCACCGAGGCATCGAGCACGTCTCCTCGGGGCCGGGGTGGCTCGGCCACGTCCGGGACGCGCTGGGCGATGGCGGCCGAGGGGGCGGGCGCATCGCCGCCGTGGTCGACTGCGTCGGCGGTGAGACCCTGCGCGGCGCTGCCGATCTCCTCAAGCGGGACGAGGACGGTGCGCGCCGCATCCGGAGCCTCGCGGACAAGGAGACCGCGGTCGAGCTGGGCGGGTCCGGTGTGCGCAGGCGGCGCGAATCCGGCGTGTTCGCTGCGATCGCGGCGCTGGCCCGGCAGCGGGACATAAAGATCTCCCTGTCCCGAGTGGTCGATTTCGCGGATACCGCAGCGGCGTACGAGACGGTCGCGGGCGGGCACGCGGCCGGGAAGGTGGTCGTCCGCCTCCAGGAGGAGCGTTGACGAGCGCTCCCGCAGGCTTGTCTAGTCGGTGGATCAGGGGTAGTGTCGCTTGTCCTGGCCACCAGTGGCCGGGTCTACGGGGCTGATGTGGTTTCGACTGCGTGAGTCGATGTAGGGGAAGCGTGCCGGTGCAGGCCAGAGACCACCGTAAGCGTCGTGGCAACCAATTAAGCGCCGATAATAATCAGCGCGACTTCGCCCTCGCTGCCTAATCAGCGACTGGCAAGTCTGTCAGCCCGGGGATGCCCTCGCCCCGGATCCTGGCATCAGCTAGAGGGCTTACCGCACGGGCCGGCCACGGGTTCGTGCGGAACACCAAACAGTGGCTGGGATCGCCGTCACCGACTGGTTCGCGCGTTGGTGAGATCCGAGTAACGGCAGCAAGCGAACTGCGCACGGAGAAGCCCTACTGACGCTGCGCAGGACCCGGGTTCAATTCCCGGCAGCTCCACAGCGTGGGAAAGCCCCCGGCCACAAGGCCGGGGGCTTTCCTTATTC
>NZ_DAINST010000010.1:0-7175 GCF_036741115.1 Dietzia sp. | reverse complement strand
CCTTATTCGCTCCCACACTCGGCACCCGGAATCCGCTAGGCGCAGTTCGTCTGGATGTAGCCGATCACGGACGCCAGCGAGGCGGACAGCGCCACGGCGTCGAAATCCCCGCCGTCGGCGAAGGTGCGCAGCGTGTTGGCGTCCCCGTCGAGCTCGGCCGGGAGCTTCCCCTCGGAGCCGGAGATCAGCTTGCCCACGGCGCTGCGGAGTTGCTCCGTGCCCTCGTACTCGCTCGCGGCCCCGGTGAGTCCCTCGTACAGCGCGGGGTCGGTGAAGGTGGCGTTCTTCTCGGCGCAGAACGAGGGATCGATCGGCGCCCCGTCGCCCTGCGGGGCGGGGGACGCTCCCGCCCCGGTGCCCGCGCCGGACGAGGGGGCGGCCGCCGTGCCCTGCGCGGATGAGGCGCCTGACGCCCCCGCGCCGGGAGTCGCGGCGGCGGAGGAGGCCGAGGACGACGTCGCGGCCGTCGACTCCGCCGCGGAATCGGACGGCTCGGACGATGTGCCGCACGCCGTCAGGCCCAGAAGAGCTATGGCCGCCACCGCGGCCGCTCGTGTGATTCGCATGGTGCTCCTCGGTGATCCTGTGGCGATGTTCGTCGCCGAGACTATCGGACGGCGCCGGCCGCCACCCCTGCCCGGGAACTTTCCTTAACAGGGCCTTTCGCTTTCCCTGTGAATGGCGAGGTCAACTAGGATTCGGGGGACCGCGTTGCGTAGCGTCGGTAGGTGATGTGTCCGCAACTCGTCGGCGCCGGACTGCCCCGGCCCGAACGTGCTGGCCGGCAAGCGCTGGATTGCAAGGCGAAGGCAAAACAGAAGGGTTAGAGAGTTTCGTGAATGCGAAGTCGAAGAGCGCCACGAGTAAGGCGCTGAACGGGTCCTCGTCCAACGGCATGTGGATCACGCTCGCCGCGATCGCCGGGATCATCGTGATCGCCGTGGCGGCCGTCGTCGTGGCCGTGCAGAACAACTGGGGCCCCTTCAACAAGGAGCCCGTGTCCATGGACTTCGCGGCCACCACCGACCCGCAGATCTCCATCGCCGACGACGGCGCCGTGACGGTCGGGGAGAAGGACGCCCCGAAGCTCGACGTGTGGGAGGACTTCATGTGCCCCGCGTGCGGCCAGATGGAGATGAACTTCGGCAAGGACCTGACCCAGGCGATCACTGACGGAAAGCTCCAAGTCACGCACCACTACGTGAACTTCCTCGACCGCAGCTCGGCGAAGGGCGACTTCTCGACGCGCATGATCGCCGCCGCGCAGTGCGTCGCAGTGTCCGAGAGCCTCGATACTTACCTGACGACCCGGGAGAAGTGGTTCGCGAACCAGCCCCCGGAGGGCGGCGGCGACCGCACGCAGAAGGACATCGCCACCGATGCCAAGGACTCGGGTGCCTCCGATACCTCGACGCAGTGCATCGAGGGCATCGGCCAGGGCGGAAATAACCTCGACCTCGCCACGGAGACCGCGAGCAACTCGCAGAAGGCGCTCCAGGACAGCGGCCAGCAGATGGCGACGCCGACCGTGCTCAAGGACGGCCAGCCGGTCAACATCCAGGATCCCAAGTGGATCGCCGACGCCATCGCGAAGTAGTCACGCCGTAAGGCTAAGGGGAGCGGGGTCCGTGCAGGTCATGGGTCCCGCTCTCCGTATTTCTGCCCATGACGGCGGAGCTCCGCGCGCCCCGATTTGGACCGTGGTCGCCCACTGTTGTAGATTATTTCGAGTCGGGTTCGCGCCCGGCGAACTGAATACGGGGCTATGGCGCAGCTGGTAGCGCACCACACTGGCAGTGTGGGGGTCAGGGGTTCGAATCCCCTTAGCTCCACAGAAGTAGAGAATCCCGGTCGCATTCGCGGCCGGGATTTTTCGTTGCCTCGGCGGGGTTCTCGGAAACGCAAGAACAGGTTAGGCTAACCAATAATCGGCGGCCGAGTGTCTCGTCCGTCGATGCCACTTCGTGGGCCCCGATGCGCCCGAATGCCAACACTGCTGCGTCGCCCGGCGCCGGCACATCATCTCTGGACGGTCCCGTCATATGAGCAATATCGCGATCACCCAATCAGAGCTCGGATTCGTCCGCGCCCATGTTCTGCGCAGCGAACGGATCTCGCCCCACGTGATGCGGGTGACTCTCGGCGGGGGCGACCTCGAGCAGTTCGTTTACCAGGGCTTCGACCAGTGGTTCCGCCTCGCGATCCCCGTGCACGGCGACGACCGCTTCGAAAACCTGCCCGGAAAATTCGGGATCGGCGGATACCTCAAGTTCCTCACGTCGCCCAAGGGCACGCGGCCGGTGATCCGGAACTACACGATCAGGAACTTCCGCTACGAACCGGCGGAGCTCGACATCGATTTCGTCGTCCACGGCACCGGGGGCGTCGCGGGTCCGTGGGCGGAGGCGGTCGAACCGGGCACCGACGTCGCCTTTATCGACCAAGGATGCGGTTGGAAGGACGTGCCCGCGGCGAACACCCTCATCGTCGCCGACGAATCGGGGATGCCCGCCGCGCTCGGTGTGCTCCGCGACCTCCCGCGGGACGCGACCGGGCACGCGATCATCGAGCTCTTCGACCCGGCCGACGCCCAGGACGATTCCGTCGCCCCCAACGGGATCGATGTGCGGTGGGTGTTCCGCGACCCGGACGATGCCCCCGGCAGCGACGCGCTCGCCGCCCTCCGCGAGCTCGATCACGGGTCCAGCGTGTGCGCCTTCGCGGTCGGCGAGTCCTCGCTAGCCACCGGTACCCGACGCCACCTCGTCGCCGCCGGGGTACCCAAGTCGAACATCACCTTCTGCGGCTACTGGAAGCGCGGCAAGGCCGCTTCGAACTGACCCCCCGAACCGGCCCGGTCGCACTGCTCCCACTGGACGGACTCCGCCGAACGAACCGGGCGGCGGGAGTCGGCTCGCCGAATAGTCGCGCGCTCTTCGGGCGGTGCGTGCACGATGGGAGTCGTGCCAGCAGGAGAATCCAAGCCCACCAGAGCGAGAGTCCACTCATTCCGCGACGATGCCCTCGGCCGCGACGATGCCGTGGCGATCGCTGCGCGCATCCGCAGCGGAGAGATCAGCGCCGCCGAGGCTGCTACGGCCTCCGCCGTCAGGATCCGGGAGGTGGATCCCGAGCTGGCGGCCCTCCAATACGACGCGCTCGACGAATCAGTCGCGGAGCTCGAAGAGGGCGCCGCAGCCGATGGCGGGGAGCCGTTCGCCGGCGTGCCGAGCCTGCTCAAGGACAACGCCGACCTCGCGGGATGGCCCACCCTGCACGGCTCACGCGCCATCGAGCCGGAACCGGCCAAACGGACGTCGGCGCCGGCCCGGCAGTTCCTCGAGCTCGGCTTCACGGTGCTGGGGAAGACCACGCTGCCCGAGTTCGGGCTCAGCGCGAGCACCGAGTTCGTGTGGCGCGAACCGACGCGCAACCCGTGGAACACCGCTCACTCGGCGGGCGCATCATCCGGCGGATCGGCGGCGCTCGTCGCTGCGGGCGCGGTGCCGGTGGCACACGCCAACGACGGCGGCGGCTCGATCCGGATTCCTGCCGCGGCGTGCGGGCTCGTCGGCCTCAAACCCACGCGGGCCCGCACCCTCGACAGGCCGGGAGCGCGCTCGCTGCCGGTCAACCTCGTCGCAGAGGGGCTGCTCAGTCGTTCGGTCCGCGACACCGCTCACCACCTCGCCGGTTGCGAGAAGGTCTATCGCAACCGGCGGCTGCCGGAAGTAGGGCTCGTCGAGGCGCCGGGGGAACGCCGCCTGCGGATCGGGATGGTCCTCCAGTCGGCGTCCTCGTCGGGCACCGGGGAAGATCTCGCGCCGGAGGTAGTCGCGACGTGTGAGCAGGCGGCGGTGCTTCTCGAGGGGCTGGGGCACGAGATCGTCCCCATTCCGCTGCCAGTGGGCCGCGGCTTCGCGGAAGATTTCGTCCTCGGCTGGGGGATGTCCGCGGCGCTGTTGTCGGCCGCCGCGTTGCTCGAGCATGGGAGGCATTTCCACCCCGGCCTCCTCGATCCCTTTACGCGCGGGCTCGCGGCAATGTGGTCTCGTCGGGCTCTCGAAACCCCGGGCGCGCTGGCCCGGATGCGCCGCGTCGGCGCGGTATACGACGACACGTTCTCCGACCTCGACGCAGTCCTCAGCCCCACCGTCGGCCTGCCGACTCCGGAACTCGGATTTCTCTCCCCGGAGCTCGACTTCTCCGAGCTTCTCGAGCGGCTCACGGCGTACGCGGCGTTCACGCCGTTCAACAATGTCGGAGGTGGGCCAGGTGTTTCCCTGCCGTTCGGCCTACTGCCGTCGGGGCTGCCCGGGTCGATCCACCTGAGCGCCGCGCGGGGCGACGAGCGCACTCTCCTCGAGCTCGCCTACGAGATCGAGGAGGCGGCGCCGTTCCCGCGGATCGAGGAGGAAGGGTAGGCAGCGGGTCGAAGGCCGCCTGCCACGCCGCCGCTCGTCCCTCAGTCCTTCTCGCACCGCCGATACTCCTGCCGCGGCCGCCCGGTGCCGCCGTAGCGCAGGTCCATCGCGAGCCGCCCGGAGCCGACGAGGTGCGCCAGATGCCGACGCGCGGTCGGTGGTGCGATGCCCACGCGCTCGGAGACCTCGTCGGCGAACAGACGCGTCTCCGGATCCTCGAACAGCGCGAGGATGCTCTGCTCGGTGGGGGAGGCAGGCGCTTCCCGCTTCCGCGAGGCGCCGAAGCGGAGCGCGGAGAGTGCCTCGTCGATGAGCCGCTGGTCCACGTCCGCATCGGCGAGTACGCGCCGGTAGCGCGCGTATCCGGCGAGACGCCGGGCGAGCTCAACGTCCTCGAACGGCTTGACCAGATACGTGAGCGCCCCGGCCCTCGTCGCCCGTCGCACGGCATCGCCGCCCCGCTCCGCACCTACAACGAACGAATCGCAGTCGAGCTCGCCCACGAGGTCGATCCCCGATCCATCGGGCAGATAGACGTCGAGGAGCGCGAGGTCGATCCGCCCCTCGGCCGCGGCGAACGCGGCCCGCGCTTCGACGAGCGAGCCCGCCCGCGCGACGACCTCGAAGTCCCGCATCGCGTCGACGATCGCGGAATGCAGCCCGGCGACGCGGAAGTCGTCGTCGACGACGAGCACCCCGAACCCGGTCCGTTCCTCAGCCATTCGTGGGTCCTTCCCGCGGCTCGGCCGCGTGCGGGTCCTCGTCTCTCTGCTGCTCGCCGCCGCTCTCCTCCATGGCGCCGCGAAGCTCGGCCACGAACACTGCCCCATCTGCCCCTGACGGCGGGCCTCCCGGATCGACCAGGCGAAGATCTCCGCCGCCTCTCCGGCACAGGCGTCGTGCCAGGGCGAGCCCGAGCCCTCGGCCTCCGGGCACGGCCGAACCGTCCTTCGTGGTTTGCCCTTCGGCAAACACATCCGGTACCCGCGCGGGATCGATGCCGCCGCCGGTATCGGAGACCGTGATCCACAGCGTGTCGCCGTCGGCGAACAGCTCGACCTCGACCCGACCGGCCTCGGCGCTCGAATTGCCGCTCGGATCGTCGCTCGAATCGGCGCCAGCCCTCCCGCGGACCTTCCCGCCAGAATTTTCGCCCGCGGCGACCACCGCGTCCACCGCGTTGTCGATGAGGTTACCGAGCACTGTCGTCACGGAGACGGGATCGGCGATCTCCCCGTCCACCCAGGTCTGTGGCCCCAGCTCGAGCGCCACCCCGCGCTCGTGCGCGAGCGTCGCCTTGGCGTCGAGGAAGGCATGGAGGTGCGGCTCGGCGACGTTGTCGATCCCCTCGACCCCTGCGGTACCGCGGGCCCCGGAAATCTCCTCGAGGTACTCGCGGGCCTCGGAAACGTGCCCGTGGCGGAGGAGGCCGGAGAGCACGTGGAAGCGGTTGGCGGTCTCGTGCCGCTGCGCGCGCAGAGCCTCGCTCATCGAGCGCACGGAGTCGAGCTCGCGCGTGAGCCGCTCGACGTCGGTCCTGTCGACCACCGAGAGCACCATGCCGAGGTACTGCCCGGACTCGATCACGCGGTGCGATCCCGCGAGAACGATGCGCTCGCCGACCGTGGTGGCCACGGGTATCGGGGTCGGTACGCGGACTATCTCCCGCAGTCGCGAGGGCAGCTGGATATCGTCGAGCGGGGTCCCCGTGGGCGCGTCGATGGAGAGCAGTTCGCGCGCCCTGTCGTTGACCACCTGGATGCGGCCGCGCGGATCCACGGACAGAACGCCGTCAGCAAGTGAATGGAAGACCGCGCGCTGCTCGCCGACCAGCCCCACGAGCTGCTCCGGCTGGAGGCCGAGCGTTAGAGTGCGCCAGCGCCGCGCGAGTAGCGCCGAGCCGATCGCGCCGACGGCGAGCGCCCCTACGGCGATCCCGATCGTCGCTGCGATGTCCCGGTTCCGCGCCGCCGCTACGTCCGCGGTGGAGATGCCGGTGCCCACGAATCCGATCACGCGCCCGTCTTCGGCGCGCACGGGCGCCTTCCCGCGGACTGACTCACCGAGCGTGCCGCGGTCGGTGTCGAGCACGTCCTGCCCGGAGAGAACCTCTTCGGCGCTGGTCGAGACGTGCTTGCCGAGCAAGTCCGTGTCGGGGTGGCTCAGCCGGAGACCGCTCGCGTTGGCGATGACGACGAACATCACGCCGGTCCGGTGAGTGACATCCATCGCCTCCTTCTGCAGTTCGCCGTCGGCGAGGGCGGCGGCGTCGAGGTCGGCTCCGCTCAACGCCTCGAGCCCCTCGCGGACGTCGGGATCGGAGGCCACGGACTGGGAGATGGCGAGCGCGCGCTGGGCGTATTCGTCGCGCATCGACTGTTCGGCGGTGCCGATCCGCCACGCCGCGCCGATGCCGAGACTGACGGCGAGCACGACGAGCTGCCACAGGAGGATCTGCATGACGAGCGGAACGCGCCCGGCGCGGAGCGCCGGGCGCGTTGTCGTTTTCGTGCGCGCCGCCATCATGAATTAGGTCCTGGTCCTCATCGAGAAGTCCTCACCGAGAAGACATTAGGCGGCGAGGGGTGGGGATCAGAACGGAATGGATCCTACGAGGACGCCGACCACGAGCATCACGAGGGAGACGACGACCGCGCGCCACAGGACCTTCTTGTGGTGGTCGGCGAGGGATACCGAGGCGAGCGCGACGAGCAGGAGGATCCCGTCGATGCCCGCGAAGGCCTCACCGAG